>JBBINP010000006.1:0-31087 GCA_037443825.1 Candidatus Moraniibacteriota bacterium | reverse complement strand
TTCCTTTTTTTTCCGTTTTTGGTGGGCTTTTTATTATTGTATTTGATTTTTTTTGAAAAATGGAAGAGGGGCTGGGGGTGAATTCCATTTTTCAAAACTCCTTATTAAAAAGATATTTCTTCAACTTTTTCGTAAAGATTTTCTAAATTATTCTCAAATATACGAAAACCTGTTCCATGATTTCTTGCCATTGTTCCTTTGTCGTGAAGTCTTAAATCAACAAGTAAGTGTTCATTTTCAAACTGATTTTTAAGTATTGATTGAGAAGTACCACCTGAAAGAAGCCTTGCTCTTGTGAAATGAAAATACTCTATCCCGTCTCTTATTTCAACTTTTGCTTTTACCAAAAGAACATTTTTTACTTTTGCCTCAAATCTTTTTTCAATTTCTGCTAATTGCCAAACTGCTACAATATTTCCGCTAATATGCCTTACTGAAACAGATGTATCATCAACATGTAAAAATAATCCTGCACTATTTGGGGTCATTCCCATAGTGTAATACATTCCTTGTCTTCCGTCTTTGTCTAAACTTCCATATTCTTTTATGGCTTTAAGTGGTGGCATTTTCCATGCTTTATTATTGAAAGTAAATAATGTTGTCATGCCAGTATGCTTTTCTCTTTGGGCTTTTAATTCAATCTCTCCAAAATCTGGCGAACTGATATTATTTTCATCAATTTCCAGTAGGGTTTCCAAAGTATAACCAATTCCAGTTGGTCCATTTCTTAAACTTTTTACATAACCCATATTTTTAATGGCTGTAAGTCTTCTTTTGATTTCATCAATAGTAATATTCATAATTATCCCAGTTATTTAGTAAAAATTACAATGAACTCATTAGTCATTGTTTGTTTAGTTGCACCGACTATATTCGTTGGAGAATTTTTTGAAGGCATAACCTTATTTAAAATATCTCTTACAAAAATATTTTCAAATTTTAATCCAAGTTGCTCAAAAAAACATGCTGTAATTTGATCCATTTGAATTTGTTCACCTTTGACTGTTCTGTTTCCGACAACAAAACAAACTTTCCCGTTTTTATTTAGATTATTGACAACATTTCTTAAAATATTGTAATAGCCATTAAAAAAATACAAAACATCATCAGAGCGTTTTTCATCAATGCTTTTAATCTTCTCAATAGTTTTAACTAAAATTTCATTTTTGTATATATCTTGATTTATTTCTCCTTTTTTTCCGACTGATTCTTTGTCTACTTTATAATTTACTTTCCCCAAAATATTTATATCTTCCGTCCATTCTATTCCAAAACTTGAATATTCCCCGTAAGCAACAGTTGTTCTGCTATCTCCGTAAGGTGGAGAGGTTATGACGAGGTCATATTTTAATTTTGGGTCAATTTTATTTTCAGAATTACTTAAAATGGGGCTTATTTTTTTTGTGGGGTTTTCTGATTTTTGAATAATATCAATCATGCTTTCAATATGTTTTATATATTTTTCAAAAACCATATTTTCAGTATCTTTGATTTTTTCTTGTTTTATCCTATACCTTTTAAATTCACCATTTCTTGTATAACTTTGATTTCTACAAATAAATGCAAAACAGATAATGAAAAAATCTTTGTATTTAAAATCATTATTTTTCAAAACATATCTGATATTTCCTAAATCATTTTTTACTTCCTTTGAATACCAATAATCAATATTATTTATTTCTGGAATATCTAATTTTTTATTTTTTTCTAAATCATTTTTAAGTTTTTCAAAATCTTTCTTCAAATCATCAATCTTGTATTTAGTCGTTTTTACTTTTGCAATCAATAAGGCAAGGGGGTTTATATCAAAACCAAATGCTTCATGATTATTTATTCCTACTTGTAATAACGTAACTCCGCTACCGCAAAAAGGATCAAAAATAATATCATCTTTGTTTGCAAATTCCTTGATAAGAAAGTCTACCAACAATGGGTGCAGCATTGCTGGGTATGGGTGAATTTTATGCCTTCCTCTTGTAAGAGGTTCGCCTGCAAACGATAATTCTTTTTTTATGGTTCTTTTAAACATAAGTATCCCTAATTTAGTAAAATCTTTTGTATTATATAAGTATTTCTCTTATTTATTCAATTTATAATAAATCGTTTTCGGAGCGATAGCGGAGAAAACACCTTTTTCCCCCTCTTTAAAATTAAAAAAATCAAATTCCTTATTTCTAAAAGCCCACCCAGAACATTTCAATTAACAAATTTTTCAAAAATATGTCGCCTAACTCGTTTTTATGCGAACTTAATGATATATAAATACGAAAAGTTGCATGTTATACGAACTTTTGGTATTATATAACTGTTGCTAATTATGACTGAATTATAGCATAAATTTGATGAATCTCAAAGAGTTATTGGGAAAAATAAAACAGGAATTGCAACTGCGAAATTACAGCCCAAAAACAATAGCGGTTTATTTGTCTTGTTTAAATGAATATTTTAAATACATAAAAAATATCAGACGAGAACCAAATATCGACGCGATCAAAAAATATTTATTGGAAAAACAAGCGCGCAGCCAGTCGCCAAAAACCATAAACTTGCACTTGCAGGCCATCAAATATTTTTATCGCGAAATCATGAAAAGTGATATTGTTATAAATATTAAATTTGCCAAAACAGCCGGTAAATTGCCGACTGTCCTTTCTCGTAATGAAATTGAAAGAATAATCGGCTCTATTAATAATCCTAAACACAAATTGCTTATTGCTTTGGCGTATGGGGCCGGAATGCGGGTAAGCGAGATAATAAATTTAAAAATCAAAGATATTAATCCGGATGAGTTGACGATCCATATCAAAAGCGCCAAGGGAAACAAAGACAGAATAAGCGTATTTTCGAAAAAATTGCTTTCACAAATCAAGGAGATTATCACACTAAAATCCATGAACAACTATGTTTTTGAAAGCAACCGCGGCGGAAAATTAGATGAGCGCGGCATGCAAAAAGTTTTTGCGCAGGCTTTGAAAAAAGCCGGCATCAAAAAAGACGCGACATTCCATTCCTTGCGGCATTCATTCGCCACGCATTTATTGGAGAATGGAGTAGACGTGCGGTACGTGCAGGAACTTTTGGGACATGCTAACATTAGAACGACGCAAGTCTATACAAAAGTGACAAATCCGATGTTAAAAAATATTAAAAGTCCGCTGTGATGAACAAACAAATTGAAGAAATCAAAAAAGAATACGCGGATGTTCAACGGCAACTTGCTTCTCCGGAAACGGTTTCTAATCCGCGCAAACTGGCCGCGCTGGGAAAACGGCAGGCGGAACTGGCTGAAATCATGGAAATTATCAATAAACTGGAAAGAATTGAAAAATCCATGCGCGAAAACGCGGAAATCATAAACAACGAAGAAGACGCGGAAATGAAACAATTGGCGATGGAAGAGAATATCAATCTTTCGTCCGAAAAGGAAAGTTGGGGAAAGAAACTGGAAAAAACGCTAATCCCGAAAAATCCCAACGACAGCAAAAATATTATCATGGAAATCCGCGCCGGCGCCGGCGGGGATGAATCAGCGCTTTTTGCCGCCGATCTTTTTCGGATGTATTCCAGGTTTTCCGAAAAAAACGGATGGCGAGTTATTGTTCTAAATTCAAACCGCATCGGTATCGGAGGATTTAAGGAAATTATTTTTGAAATAAACGGACAAGACGTCTACGCCAGAACAAAATACGAATCTGGAGTGCACCGCGTCCAAAGAGTGCCGGAAACCGAAAAAACGGGACGCATCCACACATCCACCGCTACTGTCGCCGTTTTGCCTCAAGCCGAAGAAGTGGATTTGAAAATCAATGAGAAGGATTTGCGCGTTGACACATTCGCTTCTTCCGGACCAGGCGGACAATCCGTAAACACCACAATGAGCGCGGTGCGCATTACTCATTTGCCGACAGGAATGGTGGTTTCCTGCCAGGATGAAAAATCGCAGTTGAAAAACAAAGACAAGGCCATGAAAGTTTTGCGTTCGCGCCTTTTACAGGCGGAAGAGGAAAAACGCGCCAGAGAACTGGGCGAAAAACGGCGATCGCAGATCGGCACCGGCGATCGCAGCGAAAAAATCAGAACCTACAATTTTCCCCAGGATCGCGTTACCGACCATCGCGTTAAACAATCATGGAGCAACATACAAAACATACTTGGCGGAAATATTGAGCAAGTAATAAACACACTGGCCGAAGAAGACATGAAAGCTGAAATATCAGGAAAATGAATCCGTTTTTTTGTTATGAAAACTATTCAGGATTTCTTTATAAAATATTCCTCTGAAATAGACCGCATGGATCTTGAAATTCTGATCGCCCACGCCCTCAAAAAAACGCGTGAATTCGTTTTAACGCATCCAGAAACGCGCGTCGCGCGGAATCAAGAATTAAAAATCGCGCGTTTCGCCGATCGCAAAATCAAAGACGAGCCGTCAGCTTATATCCTGAATCGCAAAGAATTTTTTGGGCTGGATTTTAAAGTAAACCGAAATACGCTTATTCCCCGCCCGGAAACTGAAATGCTGGTTGAAGAAGCTCTGAATTTCATCAAAGCTTTAAAAAAACATAGCATTCAAACAAATATTTTCGACATCGGAACGGGAAGCGGGAATATAATAATTTCATTGGTAAAATCGCTGGAACCAAAAATCATAAATCATAAATTAAGCTTTTGGGGAATTGATATCAGCCGCCGGGCGCTGCAAATAGCCGAACAAAACGCCAAAAAACACCGGCTAAATAAAAAAATAAAATTTCTGCGCGGAAACCTGCTTGATCCGGCAATGAAAAACGAAAACGCAATCCGGAATTCAAGACTTGTGATTTTGGCCAATCTGCCTTATCTTTCCGAAAAAATTTACGCTTCCGCTCCCGATACGGTCAAAAAATACGAACCACGGCTGGCGTTGCATAGCCCGGAAGAAGGACTTTTTTATTATAAAAAATTACTCCGGAGCATAAAAAAGGCGAAGAGTTTTTTTTCTTCTCCGCGCGTCTTTTGTTGCCTGGAAATCAGCCCCGAGCAAAAACCGCTCGTGAAAATAATGGCCAAAAAAATTTTCTTTTCCGCCCGCGTATCATTCAAAAAAGATCTGGCCGGCATGTGGAGAATGGCAATAATAGAGCTGTAAAAAGCCGCTTTTTCAGACACGTAAAAACCCCGCTAACCGCGGGGTTTTTACTGTTTCAGCTTAAAGCCAAAACTAAAAAAGAAAAGTTCATTTAGACAATTATTTCTTTTTCTTTTTTGAGGTTTTTTTGGCTTTGGAAGCAGTCTTTTTTTTCTTTGCCATTGTAGGTCACCTCCTTTCAATTGTTTTGTCAAAACTTTTTAACGCAAAATGATCTGACAAAATTTTTTTATTTTCTTTTTAAATCTTTGTTTTAAAAAATATTTTAAAATCAGCAAAAGCAGAAGATTTTAATTTAATTATACAGAACAGAAAAATAAACGCAAGAGTTTGTTTTTATTTTCCTGTTTTAATTATACGCCATGCCGAAAATTGCGCAAGAGCTAAATTATCCACATCTTCAAAAACCGGCTTCGGAAAAATTTTTCGCGCGTTAATTTTCAGATTCGGCAAACCGCGAACGTCGGATAAAAACAAAAAATTGAAATGCGGCAAAGCGCAAAGTGTTCAATAAAAAACGATTGTAAATTTTTTATTTTTAAAGAACTTTTTTCTCCAGTTTTTTTCAGAAAATTGAAACGTGTTTTTTTATTTTTATTCCCGCAACAAATAACAAGACCTAAAGCGTAAAAGTAATAAAAAACTTAATATTATGCCCCAAACAAGCCATTTTGTCCAGTTGACGACTGTTGCGGAGAGTTTTACAATTAAAAGACGCGGGTTCCATTATTCTGTTTTTTGCCATTCAGGAAAAAAACAGAATAAACAAGCTTCAACGCAAGCGGCACCTTGACAAGTTAATCATTAAACATTGCGTTCGCCTTTCGGCGAACCGCAAGAAAAATCTAGAAAGGAAGGTGATATGAAATGACAGAAGAACAACACTCGGAAGAGCAAACGCTTGAAGAAAATTCCATCGCCAATTGGATCAAAGAAAACGCGCGCGTCATTGTAAGTATTATCATTGTAGTCGCCATCGCGGGAGGAATTTATTCTTATTCAAAACGATCGCAGACTCCCGTTGAACAAGATGCCTCCCAGGAACAAAGCGTTTCTGAAAAACAAGATATTTCCGAAAAAGAAACCGTCTCTCCGGAAAAAGGCCGTGTTGAAATTCAAAAAAACGAAACCGCCAATGATGTCAAAGACGCGGAGCAAAAAAAATCAGTTACTTCCGCCGCCATCAGTAAAGAAACTGAAACATCATTCATAGAAACGGCTGAAAGAGGAAATGGGACCACCCATTTAGCTCGCAGAGCGCTAGCGAACTATCTTGAAAAAAACCCGGACTCATCACTGACTCCCGAACACAAAATTTACATTGAGGATTATTTGCGTAAAAAATCGGGATTTAAAGGAAGAGTTTATATTGGAACATCTGTTGAATTTTCCAAGGATTTGATTGAACAGGCAATCGGACAATCAAAAAAACTTAACGAAAGACAGCTGAAAAATCTGCATAAATACGCGGTTAAAGTGCCCTCTTTGTCCTAAAACGCGATTGAACGAAAAACTGAACAAAACAAAAATCTGTTCCTTGCGTAAAATCAATTTATTTTTATATCGCAAAACCCCGCAACTACGGGGTTTTGCATTTTCCAAAAAAATGAAAAGGGGTGCCATTTTTTTAGTTAAATACAGCTTTTGATCCGATTTTAATGCCGTATTCATCCGATAATCCGCCGTTTATTTCCAGAACCTTGTCCGCCAACACAGGCGGATTAAACACTCCCGGATAATCCGGAGCGACATTTTTGGAAATTGAAACGACTTGATTGCCGTCAATCCATAAAATATCCAGGGGAAAACGCATATTTTTCATCCAAAACAATCTTTGTCCGCGCGTTTCAAAATCAAAAAGCATTCCGCAATCGCGACAAAGGTATTCCCTATTTCCCAGCCCGCGTTCCATATCTTTAGAATTTTTAACAATTTCAGCCTGAATCCTGAACCCTTCAATTGAAACTGACGCGAAATTCGCGCCGGAATAAACTTGCCTCCAGACAACAAGGGCGACAACGCCGGTAATTAAAATAAATATAAAAATTTTTTTCATATCGCTAATTTTTTGCGTCCTGTCCTTTCATCACTCTGATTTTTTGGTTGACAAATATCAGCGTCGCCAACATCAAAACAGTTACCATCCCCAAGGCGACAAATTTTCCCATCGCCCTGGTGTTAAGAGCGATAAAAGCCACACTTAAAGTGATTGCGTAAAAAAAGAAAGCTATTTTTTTCTGCGACCATCCGATTTCCATAAGTTTATAGTGCAAATGCCGGCGATCAGCCTGAAAAATTGATTTTCCGGCGCGAAATCTTTCTCCCATCACCCAGAGAAAATCAATAAGCGGCGCCGCCATTACCAAAAGCGCCGTAGCGATTTTTGCTCCGGCAAAAATCGCCATCACAGCCAAAATAAACCCCATAAACATTGAACCAGTCGTGCCTCCCAAAATACGCGCCGGATTAAAATTAAAAACCAAAAGACCTGCCACGGAACCGGCCAGCGCCATAGCAATTATTCCCACCGGCGGCTGATTGACTTCCGGCAACAAACTCACCGCGAATATGGTCAGGGCTCCGATCAAGGTTACACCGGCGCTCAGTCCGTCAATTCCGTCCAGCCAATTCATTGAATTGATAAAAACAAGCATCCACGCCATAACCAGAAAAAGAGCGAGAAAAAAATATTGCTCCCCGTTAAATGACACGGTTCCGCCAAACGGATTCATCACTTGAGTAATCCTTGTTCCCGTGATAAATACCAGCATTGATATCGCCACCTGAAAAAAAAACTGCGTCTTCCAGGAAAGTTCCCAAAAATCGTCCCAAATCCCAATCACCAAAATAAACGCCGCCGCAATTATAATTCCCCACAAAGATTGGCTGATAAATAAATTATGATCAAGAAAAATTGTAACCAAAAAACTAACAATAACAGCTGCTCCGCCCAGACGGCAAATATTCGGCTTATGAATGTGCCTTGATCCCTTGCGGCGCGCTCCCCGCGGCAGATAACGCGCCAAAACAATGAACAAAAAAATAATTCCCAAAGAAATAATAAAAGATGTAAGAAACGGAAAAAGAAAAAGAAGAGGACGCATAAGAATTCAACTGGTTATGTTTTTCTTACTTTTTCGGTCACCCAAAATTCTCCGAAATATTTTTTGAACATAATTCGCGTCTGAGAATCAATGGCTGGCAACGCTCCCAATGTCGGAGCGATAATCGGAACCAAAAACCATTGAAGAAACATATAGATATATTTTTTACGCGAGTGTTTCGCCGGCCGAGGCGGCAAAAGAAGAAAACTTAAAAACATGGAAATAATCAATCCGAACATCGCCAAAGACATAAGAAAACGCGTCACAAAAGGCAAATTATGAGCCAATACGCTCGCGTTAAATTGCGGTCCGCCCAAAAATAACGGCAACCATCCCAAAAACGCCAAAACGAAAGGAGCAGTGGCCCAGGAATGATGCCCTTCCAACATTTCAAAAAGCACCCGCAACTTGAAGCGGAGAGGAATTGCTTTGTCAGGCATAAGCGAACGCATAATTACGGGAAAATTTTCCACTCCGTACGCCCAACGGCGCTTTTGTTTGTATTGATTCTTAATCGTTTTCCAATAACTTTGAGCCAGAACGGCATCTAACGATATCGGCAGATAAATGGGAGTCACCCGATAATCGCCGTGAAAATAGGAAAAGCATTTCCAAAAAATAATTGAGTCCTCGCTGATCATGTTTACCGGCCAGAATCCGACTTTAACCAATGTGTCAAAAGGTTCGCTGTGCGAAGAAAAAGTCACCATTTCCCGGCGCGTGCTTTGATACATATGCCAAAAAGACGAACTAGTAACGATTACCCTCACGAAAGCGTTTGTGTCCCATAAATTATTATGATACATCGGCAGCGGCTGATACGCCCGCTGCAATCTTTTGGGATCTGTGATATAGGCGTAAGTCAATGCCGCAAAATATTGCGGATGACAAACGCTGTCGCAATCAAAATTTGAAAAAATAACCCGCGTATAGTCAACACGGCGTTCATCAAGATATTCTTTAAGACGCTTGGCCGCGAAAGTCGCGTTAGACGCTTTGCATTTCATTTCTCCCGCCGCCACAATATGAGTAGTTACTAAAAAATCGCGAAAAACTCCTTTGAATTTTTTTTGAAGATACGCCGCCTTGGGAATTCTTGTTTCCTCCGGCTCTCTTTCTTCCGTTGCCAAAAGTATTATTATCTGCTGGTTGGGAAAATTACTGTCCGCCACCGATTGAATGGCCGGCTCAATAACATCCGCCGGCTCTCCCGCCGTCGGCAAAAGAACGACATGAATAACCGACCGCCAATCCCAAATTTGATTTTTATTTTTGGCTATTTCTTCCACCTCTTTCAAATAGTTTTTCAGATTTTTTATTTCTTTTTTAATAACCCCTTTTTCCTTCCAAAAACGCGCTTTCGGCAGAGCGTTTTTCAGTGATTCAATCCGTTTTCCAATCTCATCGGCGTAAATTTCTGGATAAATAATTTTTTGGCACCGCTCCCACCAATCAATTAATTTTCCGCGCTGAAGCTTTCGATAAGCGATTATGGAAAAAGAAGCGATATAAATAGTCCGGAATATCCAATATATGTCAAAAGCGATAATAAAAACCGCCACCCAAACCGGTACAAAAAAAGACAAAATAAACATTCCAAAAAGCGTCGCCCATGTTATGGTTCCGGGAATAACCTCCAAAAAACGCTGTTTTCTTTTTTCTTTCGGATCAATCGTCCTGGGGTTGGGAAAATAAAACATAAACTTTAATAATTTATAAAAATAACTCCGGAACTGGCGATAATATTTCCAACCTGAAGGATAAAAGACGTCAAAAGCAGCAAATAAGAAGCGATTCTCTCCCTGCTTTGGAAAAAAACATAAGCCAAAATCATATTGATTGCAAAAAACGCGGCTCCCATAGCCGGCAAGAAATAAACCTGCCACCAATTGCCAATGATATCCACTCCGAAATACACGTTATAATGAAGAATGATGGGAAAATTAATGGGTTTGATGAAGAAAAACAGCATCGCCCAGTTTATCATATTGAAAAAAAAAGCGCCGATAAACATCCATTGGACGATGGGATTGTGAAAAAAATCATGAGCTAAAAAAGACCTGATTTTTCTCGTCAAGTCCCCAATTGTTTGTGATATGTTTTTTTTTCTTTCTCCGTCAAAAAACATGAATTGGTCCGGTAATAATTTATTCTGTGTTGGGTTTTTCCAAAATAAGAGTTTTTATGGATGATGATTCGTCGCCGGCTATTTTGATAATATCCTTGTCAATTTTCACAAGTTCTTTGTGGGCGTGATTGTAGGCGTTAACAGTCGTTGCCAGGTGACCGCCCAACTTTTTGAAATAATCGTCGTAAGAATTAAGATGTTTTCCCAGCAAAACAACGTTTTTAATTATTTCTTTCGTTGATTCCTGAATTTGATACGCCCGCATTCCCTGAAAAAGCGACTGGAGCGTTACATAAAAAGTGGTGGGTGAAACAATATGAACCTTTTTTTCATTAATGGCATAGTCAATCAGATCGCGCGTGTTTACCCGCACGGCTCCGATTTTATTTATCAGCAAATCATAATAAATTCCTTCCGCCGGAATAAACATGAAAGCGTAATCCATTGTCCCTTTGGCCGGCTGTATGTATTTGGAGGTTTCGTCAATGCGATTTTTTAAGTCCTGCTTGAAATCCTTTTCCAACTGTTCCCGCCTGGCCGAATCACTTTCTTCCGAAATCCGATTATAATTTTCCAGCGAAAATTTTGAATCAATGGGTATCATTTTATCGCCCACAAACAGCATCGCGTCCACAATCAATTCCCTGCCGTTTTTCTCGTCTTTGCCCAAACTGTATTGCATTTGATATTGTTTGGGATTGAAAGCGTTTTTGAGAAGAGTCTCTAAATAATATTCCCCAAAAACTCCTCGTTGTTTCGGATTTTTCAAAATATCCTGCAAATTCTGAAGCTGGGAAGAAAAATTGACGACCTGCTGATTTGTTTTATCAAGATCGGTTAGTTTCTCCGTAACTTTTCGGATTAATTCCATTGATTTTCCGTACTGATCACGAGTTTCCTCATGGGTATCTTTAAGATTGCTGTCAACCACATCGCGCAACTTTTCATTCTGATCTTTAAGAGTGTCTAATTTTTCCATAATTACCGCCGTCCTTGCTTCGCTGTTCTGATTATTTTCCAGTTTTTTCTTCAAATCAAAAACCAGCCATACTAAAATAAGGCCGATAATAAAAATGATTCCATACAACGCGTAAAGCATAAAAATAGAAAGTTTCCTAAAAAACGGAAATTATTTTCTTATTCCGATCAGCGCGCGCTTAAAACCGGGAATCTTGTTCACGATTTCATCGTGCGGATTTTCAAAAAAATCAATCAGAAAACGATCCAGCATATTCAGACGATATTTGAATTCGTCGCCATTCATTAAAACATAGTTTATCTCTCGCCCGATTTCGGCTTCCAGATTACTGATAAAAGCGTGAAGTTTTCCCCGATTAAAATTATTAACCACCAAAATAAGATCGGCTTTGCTTTTGGGATAATTGAGAAAAACTCCACTTACCGCCGCCAACCGCACATCCCCGATGTTTTTTATGTTTTTCAGATTATGGGATTTCGGATAAACGTTTGATTTAACCACCAGATTTTTCAACTCATCCGTAAATGGAAATTGCTGATTGAATTGATAATATTTTTTGTTTTTTTTGTTTTTTTCCAGCAAAAATCCCATCTTTCTCAGATTGCCAATTTCTTTTTTGACTTGGTCTGATTTAAGAAGATTTCTTTTCGCTATATCCGCGATTGCGCCTTCAAAAACCGGATTAAGCAAAAAAAAGCGGATAATTCTGGTTTTCGCCCTGGAACCAAAAAGGCATTCTAATATTTCAGACATAATAACTGATTGTTTAATTATGTTTAGATAAAACACTTTCTTTAAATTAGTATACTATCTGATCGCCAAAAAGTAAACCCCCGCAAAAAAGCAAAAAGTTTGTTTTCTTTGTTAAATTAGTATATGATAAACGTAACGTATCAGCGTCTAAAAAATTCACAGAATATGCCGACAAAAAACAACGAAAAAACCAATGTATTTTTGGATCTGGAAAAGTCCGTCACTGATATCCTGGTGGTTCAAAACACAAAACTAAAGCCGTTTGTTGAATTATTCTGTTACTTTCCGGAAAATATATCCGCGAAATCACTGGGGATTCTTTTGGGTTTTTTTAAAATTTCCGATATTAGCGAAGACTCGGCGTATATTGTTAATTTTCTCAACTCAACACTGAAAAAGGAATATTACGCCAATCCGCGCCGAAGCGTTTCCGGCAGTGTTGACGCGGCTTTGCATAAAGTCAATCTCGCGCTGTCGGAATTGGCGAAACACGGCAATATCAACTGGTTGGGCAATCTTGACGCCGCGATTTGCGTTTTGGAAAAAAACAACCTTCATTTTAGCGTGAGCGGAAAAGCAAAAATTATTTTATCCAGAAATGGAGCGCTCACGGACATCGGCGAAAACTTCAATAATGAGGATGCGCCAAAACCAAATCCGCTTAAAGTGTTCACTGATGTTTCCAGTGGAAGATTGGAAGAAAAAGACAAATTAATCATAACTTCCTCAGAATTTTTTCATGTCTTTTCTCCCGCTGAAATCAAGAAATCAATCCAGAGATTTGCCGATGACAAAGAAAAATTCTCCCAGTTTGTCAAAACAGCTCTTGTCAATGAATTGGAAATGATTGCCGCCATTATCGTAGATGCTGAAAAAAATTCCAAAACATACGCTTCGGAATTAAAAAAAATAAAATCATCCCCAAAAAATGTTTTGAACGCTTTTAGCGAAAAGTCCTTCCGAGACAACAAGCAAACAGTCGCTCCCGCCGCACAAAGCGAAAATAAACACGATTATATTGACAAAAAAACCGGTCATATTTACATTCAGGGAGAAAAAGAAACCAAGACGCAACAGGCAACTTCTTCTCTGTTACTGGCCGCCGCGAAAGAAACATTGTCCGTCATTATTTTTTGGCTGAAAACAAAGAGTCAAAAAAATATCCGGGTTTTCTCCAGAAAATTGGACAACTTTAAAAAAAACGCCGCCTTATTGAAAAAAAACGCTTTAAAAAAAGAAAATCTGAACCGGAAAAATGACATTGCCCTGTTTAAAAAAAAACAAGCTTTGTTTTTTTCGCGCTTATTTTTTCAAAAAATTAAAGAAATCCAGATCGCAATAACCGCAAAATTCGCCACTTTCAAAAAACCGGTTTCGGAAAAATCCGCCGTTTCTGAAGAAATTAAATCCAAAACAAAAAATTTTCAAAAAGTTTTCTCTTTCTTCATGCCAAACGCATCCAAAATAAAAAGGGTTTTTATGTCACTTCAATACCACCAGCGTCTATACGCAATTTTAGCGGTTATCGCCATTTTAACCCTGCCTCTTATTTATTTAAATATTGAAAAAAAAAGGCAAACAGCAAAAACGCCGGCACCCGAGACTATTGAAGAACAATCGGATCCGTTGCAGATTATCCTGAAGGACAAAGCCGCCAAACATCTCTCCGAAAGCCAGACTCTTTTCAGTTCTTGGGACAAAGAATTTATCAGGTTGCTTTTTTTGAAAGAATTTTTATTTATCGCTTCCGACAGCCAAATTCTGACATGGAACAACGGCGAATCCAAAGAATATTCATGGCCGGCATCAGACGGCAGAGCAAAAACATTTGCCTCAATAAGCGATTTAAACCTGATATTTTTTTTGACGGACCAAAACAAACTTTTTTCTTTCAGCCAAACCAATTCTTCTTTTAAGGAAAATTTCATCCAGTTTCCGGGGAATTACCTCCCTGATGTTTTTGAAAGTTATCTGACTTATCTTTATTGGCTGGATGCCAAAAATAACCAGATTTACCGCTATCCGCGCGCGGAAGGCGGTTTTGGAGAAAGAATTAACTGGATAAAAGAAGCCGCGCCGCTCAACAACTATTCCCAAATAGCGATTGACGAAAATATTTATTTGGCCAGCGACTCAACCGTGACAAAGTTTTTTCGAGGAAAACAACAAACATTTTCTATGGAAGAAACTTCCGAGCCGCTTAAAATTGCCAAAATATTAACCAACAAAGAGATGCAAAACATTTATATCCTTGATCGGCAAAACGGCCGTGTCGCCGAATTTGGCAAAGATGGAGCTTTGCAAAATCAGTACGTCAGCGCCGAATTTTATGAAGCAAAAGATTTTTATGTTGATGAAAAAAATAGCGTTATTTATTTCATCACCTCTCATCGTCTGGCTTCCTTTCCTTTGAAATAATCGCTCGCGATCAAAAAACAACATTTATTTTGGAAACAAAAAACTCCGCCCACAGGCGGAGTTTTTGCAAAAGATCAGCCAATTAGGCAACGGCTTCTTTGGCGGTTTTAGCCAAACGAAACTTGACTACCGTTTTGGCCGGAATCTGAATTTTTTCCTTGGTAGCCGGATTAATGCCGATTCGCGCCTTGCGATTGACTTTTACCATTTTGCCGAACCCCGGAAGAATAAACACACCGCTTTTCTTCACCTCACCGTAGGCAAGATTGGTAAGTTCCTCCATTAAACTGGCCACTTGCTTCTTCGCCAGACCGCTTTTTTCGGCCAAAACAGCGAAGAGTTGCGCTTTAGTCATTTTTGCCATAGCACAATGTTTAAATTAATGATTATATAATCAACTTCTTAGCCCCCGAGCCCACTTTGACAAAAAATTTTTGCGATAATAAAAGACAAGTGTCGTTTTTTTGTCTTTTATAATTTAAAATCTTATTTTGCTCAAAACAGACACGGAATCTAATTACAAAAGTATTTTACACTATTTGCCAAAAATAGACAAGACCTAAAAATTAACCGCCACGCTGTTGCTGTAAGTTCCGCATTTTTCTTTTTCCCAAACGCAAACGCGAAAATAATAATTTTTTCCGGCCTCATGACCGCCCTGCCACTTATATTTGCGCTTATTTGGATCATCAACCGTCTGATGCGCGTTTTCCGGATACCGGGGATTTTCATTAATGTCTCTGATAATTTTAAATCCTTCAGGCGCTTTGCCTCCGGAAATTTCCCAGACCAAATTTACGTCATCATCGCCATCTTTTTCGGCTTTTAGGGTTACGCCCGAAGCATAATCAGATTCTTTTTTCTTGACTTTTTTCGGCGCTTCCACAACCACATCATTGCTGTATAAAAGACAACCATTTTTGCCGTCAAAAACGCAGATTCTGAAATGATAATTTTTTCCAGAAAATGTTTCCCAGACATAATTTTTAACGGAAGAATCAGGGATGTTTTTGGAATCATCTCCCGGATAACTCGGATTAAAACCAACCGATCTGACCGCCTTGAATCCGTTCGTTGCTTCAACGCCCGAAACGGTCCAGCTCAATTCAACTCCAGCATCTGTTTTTTTGCCTGAAAGAACAACGTTTTTTTCTTCCTTTTTTTCCGGTTCTTCGGCTGGTTTTGAAATATTTTTTATTTCCGGATTATCGCCCTGAATGGCCGGCGAAAGCATATTCTTGTTTTCGGGCGCCGCGGCAATTTCCGATTTTTTTTCCAAAACCGGCTCCATCTTGAATTCCGACGGTTTTTTTATTTCCTGCCAAAGCCAGCGTCCGCCTAAAATAGCTCCGACAACCAAAACTGAAAAAATAAATATGGGTCTGCTTTTTTTCATGCGCGGCAAATTACTAAAAATTAGAAAATTCCCTGACAATTTTGTTATATCGGACAACATCCAGATTATAGACATTTACTTTTTCATTGTATATCGCAACTTTCCGGCGATAGGACTTGCTCAATTGATTATAGTCATCAACCAACGAATTGTATTTTTCATATTCTCCTTTCTTTTTGAGTTTTTCCAGTTTTTCATAAAATTCGGACAATTCTTTTTCCCGTTCTCTGATGTCATTTTTCAAAGAAGCTATTTCAGCGTGCGAATTTTTGAGCTTTTTCCTTAATAAATTTATTTCTTTTATCAAATCTGTTGTTTTTATTATTCCGCCGTATGTTTTGCCTTCACTTTTTTGATAAATCTCCGCTTGGCCAGGCTGGCGGTTTTCCGCAAAATTATTTTTATTTTCGCCAAAATACCCTATTTCTACGGGCGCAATCGCTTCATTATTTATGGAATTCAAATCGGGAATAATGCCGATTTTGTGGCCGGAAGTCGTTGTTTCCGCGTAACAATAACCGGATTCATAATTTGAATATTCCAAAGGGCATTGAATGCCAATTGCCATGTGATTTTCCGCTTCATATGTCAAAAGCGCCACGCCGTATCCCAGTTCTTTGAGTAAAACATAAGCTAGAAAGCTTTTGTCGGAACATATTCCTTTCTGAATATACAAAGTTTCATAAGGATAATTGACAAAATCGCCTTCCGCGCCGGATAAAACCATTCGGGCTTTTTCCTGATCATATGGAATTGCCTGTACGAAAGACATCGCCAATTCAACCACCTGATCGTCATTCAGTTTGTTTTTTATTCCCGCCTCCCTGAAATAACCGGCCAGACTGGCAACAAAATCCTTATTGGGCATTTCAACAAACATTTGAAAATATTGGTCTTTCCAGTCAGCCGGCAAATTTCCTTCATAAGAAAAGTTTTTTTGGCTCTGGTTGTAAAAATCATAAACTGAACGATGCAATGTTTCCTTCAATGAATAATCTTTTCCCCCGTATCTCCAGTTAAAAATCATTTCCTCGGGATTTGTCGGTTCGGGAAATTTCTTTTTTTCGCTTACCGCCGGTTCTTCGGTTTTAGAATTGGAAAATAATTTTTCCTGAAAAATATCGGTGATATTTTCTTTGTGTTTGATCCAAACAAAAAAAGCCACAATGGCCGCCGCTAAAATAGCTTTCAGGATTATTTGCACAGCGTGTTTGGCAAGATTCATAAATTGTCAAATTTACGGCATAAAAAAATATTGTGAATTATCAGACCATTCGCATTCTATCCATTATTTTCCGGTTTACGCTATCCGCGTCGCATCCGTAACATAGGCGGGAAATTTCTTTAAGATCGTTGGCCATATCCTGATTGCCGCAACTGGGAGGAAAAGTTTTCATGTTGAACGGCTTGGAAAGTTCGTTGTTAATCAATATTTTCACAAAAAGATTGCGATTGTCAACATTTACCATATCACTGGCGGAAAAAATCGGCGCGAATTGCTTTTCCAAAAATTCCGCGTCTTCGGCGCCCACCCGAAAAGCGCAAATGGAACCGACATTGCCAAAAACCGCTTTGGAAATTTCCTCTTTAAGCTGGGCTATGAATTGATGCGCGATAATCAAGTTCAGCCGGTATTTGCGCGCTTCTGAAAGAATTTGAGAAATAGAAGTCGTTGTCACATTCTGAAATTCATCCAGATAAAAATAAAAGTCAACGCGTTCTTTTTCGGGAGTGTCCACGCGCGAAAGAGCGTTCATCAGAATTTTTCCCGCAATCACCATGCCCAAAAGACGCGCGTTTATTTCTCCGATTCTGCCCTTGGAAAGATTGACAAGCAGAATTTTTTTGTTATCCATAATTTCCCGGAAATTAAGCGTGCTTTCCTGTTGGGCGATTATCGGACGCATCATATCGTTGGAAATAAATGTGGTTAGTTTGGAAGTAATGTACGGAACCATGTTGGCCAGCGCCGCTTCGCCGCCGGCTTTTTCCGCTTCTTTTGTCCAGAAATCCACCACAATCGGATTTTTACATTTGGATATTTTGTAGCGGCGAAAATCTTCATCCGCCAGCACCTTAGAAATTTCCAGAAGCGTGGAACCGGATTCCGGATCTTCCATGATCAAAAGCATGGCGTTTCTCATATACTGCTCAAACATCGGACCGCCCGTCTGCCGCAAATCGTACAACTGGTCAAAAATGCCTATCATTTCGTTGATTACGAATGTTTTTTGTTCCGGACGCGACGGATCGTATTCCAGCATATTAAGCCCGAAAGGACGTTCCATGTCAGCCGGGTTGAAATAAATAACGTCTTCCGCCCGTTCTTTAGGAATAGCGGTTAAAACATCCTCCACCAAGTCGCCATGCGGATCAATAATGCAAAAACCGTTGCCGTTTTTCGCGTCCTGCTTCGCCATTTCATTTATAAAAGTGGTTTTGCCGGTTCCGGTTTGCCCGACAATATAAAGATGACGCCGGCGATCATCGTCAGTCATTCGGATATCCGTTTTGATCCCGCGATAATCATTAAAACCCAGCAATAATCCGTCTTTGGGAATGTTAACCGGGGGTGGAGCCGCGCCGGCTTTCAGCCATTTGATGCGCGGAGTTTCGGTGGTAGAAACAGGAAAATGAAAAATGCTCGCGATTTCTTCCACGCCGAGAATCATGGAATCTTCTTCAGAAAAGTTCCGAAAGATATAATCAAAAACTATTTTTTTTCCTTTGGCGCGTTTTTTAACAAAAAAATAATTAGAGTCCGGATTTTCATACTGGCTAAAGGCGTTTTCCATGTGAGAAAGAATTTCTTCGGCGCGCTCATGGGTCGGGGCGGAAGCCAAAAGACGTATATTAACCCTAAAACCGGCTTTGTTGGCTTTGCGATCAATGGCTTTCAGCAATTCTTGCTCTTCGGGAGTAAGTTGGACCGAATTTTTTTCAAAAGACGGCTTTTCGCTTTTGGACGAACTTATTATTGTTTTTATCGTTTCTTTTCCCAATTCCTTCACAAAAGAGGAATGCGCGTCTTTCAGCTGTTTTCCCTGCTGCATCCGATGGGCGATTCCGCGCCCGTGTTTCCGCCAATCGTTGCCGGCATAACTCAAAACAATCTGCAGAGAAGCTCCTTCGTTTTTTTCTTCAATTTTACTGAACGCGTTGGACAATTCATTGAGCGGATCAATTTCCATGGACTCGTATGTTTTGACCGGCAAAGATTGGTTTTTTTTCAACGCCAGCAACGCCGCCGCGGTGGCGCCGCCGGGAGAAAAAATAGTGTAATCAGGAACTTTTTCCAGTTGCGCGTTGGGAAAATAACTTTGGATTTGTTTTTCAATACTTTGGCGGAATTTTTTGGGAACCGCCGCGTAAAAAAATATTTCTTCACTGTCGGCCGGATTGGCAATTTCAAAAGTAATTGACGGATTGCCGTAAAATAAACGGTTAAAAAAAGATTTTTTTTCCCGCACATTCGTAAGAGTGGTCAACAACTGTTCCATAGAACCAATCTCTTCTTTCCACCCCGCCCGTTCGCCTTGCGCCAACTCCTCTTTTTTCTTGAAAATTTTCGCCACCCTGACAACTTCCAGATCCATGTTTACCGCGCGATTAAGCTGGAAACGAAAACCGAAAATATTCTGGAACAAAAGATATGCTCCGCTTAAAAACGTGCCGATTGAAAAAACAATCAATAAAAAAATGAAAATAAAATTGAAGTCAAAAACCATTTTTTTTGTCAGTTTTGCAAAAATTTTTTTATGCTTCCTTGATGAGTCCTTTTTTAAGCAGAGCTTCGCGCAGTTCATCCGCCAATAAACGATCGTGAAAAATATCCAAAACATAATTGTCTTCCAGATGTCTGGCGACTTTTACGGCATGAGGAATGCCTTTTTGAAAAGCCACGTCTACCAGATGCTGGATTTGGCTTTCGGCGTCGGTTTTGTGCATAAAATCAACCGCATCCCGCCTGACGCCGTGTTCGTCGCTTTCGAGATGCGAAGAATTTCGCACTTTGGACAAAATTTTTTCATAAGCGCTTTCTTTTTTTTCAGCGGCGCTTCCCCGAGGATCCTCTTTTTCCGGAACAAACGGTCGCTCCTCCGGCGAACGCGGATGATCCTGCCTGAACTTTCCGGCCAGATCAAGGTCTTTTTCTTCAATTGGTTCCAAAATGGGCATAGAAAAGATGTTTGAAATTAATTCTGATTGCTGTTCGCCGCATCCTCTTTCATTTCCCGCTTAAAATCACTGACTATTTTTCGCATCAAGACGTCATAGTCGGCGATTTTCAATTTAAGAAAACTCTCCACTTCTTCCGCAGGCGCGCCGCGATCCAGCATTTCTCCAAAAGATTCCTGTTCAGCCGGATTCAATTTCTCAATCGTTTCCAGAAAAATTCTTTTGAGCAATATTTCCGTCATTTTGACGAACAATTCTTCTTGTTTATCCTGAGGCAAATTGGAAAGCCCCATTTCTTCCATTAATATTTTTTGGATTTGTGTTTGTTCCATTGTTTTTTAAAAATTATATGTTAATTAAATGCGCGGCAAAAAAATTTAAGAGTTTATTTTTGCTGGCGGCGTTTTTCCAAATAGAGTTCAGCGGCTCTTCTGGTCCATTTTTCCAGTGTTTCGCCTCTTCGCGGTCCGGCCTCTTGCCCCAGTTTTTTCCTGAAAAACTCCCTGATTTTTTTAATTTTTTCCCGAATATTCAAAGAAACTTCTTTGTTGGCCTTAAGTGTCTGGCTAAAATTCTTGTCTTTAATCGCCATCCATCCGGCGAGCGCGCCTCCCGCCATAAACATTCTCATTTCACGGGCCGCTTCCACCGTATTGTTGCTTGATTCAAGTTTATCAATAAAAATATCCGGAATATCTTCTCCGCCGCGGGGAATATCCGCCGACGATTCTCCAGATGCTTCATTGCCCGGAGGAATATTTTCGGCGGGAAAAATTTCAGGATTCTCGGGCTGCGACTCAACGGAAGGAGTTGTTTTTGCTTCGGACAAAACTTCCTTTTCGCCAAATGGATGCTCGTACATTTCGGCATACCCGTCATCACTCAGAACGTGAATATCATTTCCCTCCAGAATAACTTTCGTTCCGGGATGGGAAATTCTGAGCTCCGTATGGTTGTCCGGATCAATAATTCCGTTTTTTATCAGAAGATCCATGGTTGCACCGTTTAAAACTTTTTTTACTCCTTCAGGGTTGTCAAATTTTTCTTCCGGAATGCCGAATTGGCGGGAAAATTCGGCCGGATCGTTTTCCATCATATTTTCCAGTTGGCGATGAACGGCATGCCACGCCCCTTCGCCTTTTTTAATAGTCGCCAGTTCGGAAATTTTTTCCGAAGCCGCCAGATTTTCCTCCGGATTGACCGGCCATTTCAAATCGCCTTTTTTTACACTTTCCTCCGGATTGACCGACCATTTCAGATCGCCGCTGCTGCGAAAATTTTCCACTGCCTCCTGCCCCAAATAACGTCCGATGAAAGAAAAAGCCGCGCCCGATCCGATGGCCGCCCAGGTGCGCAGTTTGTCATTTCGTTTGTTTTTTTGCAGATTTTCATCTATGACACCCGCTCTTTTGTCCAATTTTTCCTTGAATAAATCCAGATTAAACTCTCCGGATTGTTCATTCAGTCCGGACAAATCTTTTGCCACTTCCTGGCTTGCTTTGCTGTCTGTCCTTTTTTTGGAAATTCCCTCAAACATCGCCTTGAAACCGGATGCCGAAGCGCCGATGCTTATTACTCTGGCTCCCGCCAAAACAACTCCCCCGCCCATCGCCAAAGCGCCGGAAGCCATGCCGGTAGCCATACCCACTCCAAACAACGCGCCTCCTATTAATAATTTCTTTTTCAATGGAAGCTTGCGGTAACCTTCCACCGCTTTAATATATTTTCCCACCAGCTTGTCCGGCCAGTTGGCGTTTTCTATTTTGATATCGGCTCTCATGTTTTGAAGATCCAAATAAACAGACTTGTTCAGCCACTCGGACATTATTTCCGCGTCCGCTTTGTCTTTCGCAAAATTTTTCACCAAAACATCCTTGTATGTTTTTAGAGTTTTGTCATAATTTTCTTTGGCTATTTGATGTTCCTTGCCGAATTCTCCCAATTGAGCCCGCTTGCCAAAACCAAAAAACTTCCGAAATAACGAAGAATTTTTGTCCATATTGTAATCCTTCACCATATATTCGCGCATCGCGGCTTTGTAGGCGTCATGCGCTTCATCCAATTCCTTTTTTTCTTGCGCGTCTTTTAATTCTTTATTTTGTTTCTCTAATTCATTATTTTCTTTTGGGATAATGTTAGATTCTTTGCCCCTTAAATTTTCATCTGTAATTAATAATGGACCTTTTGGTTTTTCTTCTGGTTTTTTATTCTCCACAGGAGTCGTGGTTATTGTTTCTGTCATCGGAGCTTCTTTTTTACTCTCTTTATCATCCAACGTTTTGTTCTCTTCTCTTTCTAGGTCTTCTTTTATACGAACTAGATATTCAATAACATGCCAAGCTGCTACATCTGGTGGATTTGCTGATTCTTGCTTTAGGGTTTCAAGCACATATCTATCAACATTACAACCATACCCGTCAATAAAATCTGATGTCGGATAGATAGCTCCAAAACTCATTTTCTTTAAACTTTCATAAGTATTTCTCTCTACAACCTCCTTGAGATTATTTTTTGCATCAATTAATTCTCTTTTTCGATCAGGCGACATTTCAAAACTTCCTTCTTTTCCTTTTTCAGAAGATGTGTTAGTATTTTCTTCTTGCTCCTCCCACGCGCTTCTTATTTTTTCGTTCTCTTCCACCCTTTTCCTCCATGGTTCTTCTTTCCTCCATGATTCCTTGCTGGACTTGCGATTTCCTTCTTCGGAAGATTTGTTAGCATTTTCTTCGCTGGTCTTGTGATTTTCTCCTTGTTGATTCTCTTCTTCAACTGCAGGATTATTATCTGTATGTTTTTTTTCTTTTATTAATGAGCGTTCCAGTATTCTTATTTCATTTTCTTTTTCTGTTATAATTTGATCGTAACTAGGTTTTGATTTATCAATATAACCACTTCCCGTATCTTTGTTTTTAGCTTCTTTTTCTAAATATTTTATTTCCTTGCGGATATTGTCTATTTTGTCAATTGTTTCAATATTCTTAAGCTCTTTTTCCAAGTTTTTAATATTATTCTCAATATCAAACACTTCTTTGTCAGCTTCCTCCACCTTCATCTCATTATTTTGAACTTTTTTGTTTATTCCAACTTCTTTTTCCTTAAGTTGATTTATTTTTTTATTAATATCTTCTTTTTTATCAAATCCCTGTTGGGTTTCAAAATTATTCATACATTAAACATAAATTAAAATTATTTATATAAAAATATACTTGGCGCGTTCGCGAAATTTGAAGTTTCCGATATTTTTTCATTCGCGTTTTACAGTCAAAAAATCTTTGTGTTTATTATAATACAAAATGCCATCCAAAGGAAGTGTGGATAAGTCTGAACAAAAAATATGGTATAATTTGCGCAAGACATTAACTTCCCAAAACACAAACAATTATGAAAAACAAAAAAATTCTGGCCATTGCCGTTTTGTCCGCTATTATCGTATTCGGCTTCGCTCTGCGCCTTTACAACCTCAATGAGATTCCGGGCGTTTATCCGGATGAAGCCGTCAACGGCGAGGACGCTTTGCGCGCCATTTCCACCGGAGAGTTTCAATGGTTCTATCCGGCCAATCAGGGCCGCGAAGGTCTTTTTATGAATTTGGTGGCGGTTTCCTTTTCTTTTTTCGGAACCAATCCCATGGCTCTCAAACTGCCCGCCGTCATAATCGGAATGCTGACCGTTTTGGGAATGTATTTCCTTTCTAAAGAACTACTCGGCCGCCGCAACATCGCCCTGATTATTTCCTTTCTTTACGCCGTTTCATTCTGCGTTTTGATTTTCAACCGCATATCTTTCCGCGCCAATATGCTGCCTTTTATTCTGGTCTGGGCTTTCTTCTTTCTTTTCCGCGGAATAAAAACCGAAAAAATAATCCACTACGCCGTCGGCGGATTTATTTTCGGACTGGGCATGCATACCTACATCGCCTTCCGCGTCGCTCCCGCCGTCGCCATCGTTCTTCTTGCCGCTTTCATAGCCGTCCGCCGGAATTTTCTCCGCGACCACTGGAAACCGATATCGGTGTTCTTAATTTCTTCCCTGCTGGCCGCCTCCCCGATGTTCTACACATTTTGGCAGCATCCCGAATATCTGGAATCGCGTTCGGACAATATTTCCATTTTCTCTCCCGTTGTCAATCAGGGCGATCTGGCTGGAACATTTTTAAAAAGCTTCGGCTTAAGCTTGATTAAATACAATTTCGTCGGCGATATGAACTGGCGCCATAATTTTCCGCCTTATCCGCTTCTGGATCCGATTGTCGGCACGGCTTTTCTTTTTGGCATCATTTACTCTTGTTTGCGTTTTTTCAAACTTCTTTATGCGCGGACGGTGAAAAAAATCAGGGACGATGAGCTTGTCCTGCATGCTTTTTTGCTTTCCTGGTTTTTCATTCTTTTGGCTCCCGAATTTCTGACAGCCGAAGGCAATCCGCACGCGCTCCGCGCCATTGGCGCATTGCCGGCAGTTTTTCTTTTTTCCGGCCTGACATTCCAATATCTTCTTAAAAAAGCGGAAAAAAAAGGAGCTGCTTTCAGAAAAAACACCGCGATTATCATCATTGTCATTCTGTCCGTTTTGGGAATTTTCAATGCGGCGAAATACCATCTGATCTGGGTTAAAAGAGTTGAAACGGCGCGGGCCTATGAACGGGTGTTGATGAATATTTCCAACTATATCCGCCTTTTTCCGGAAAATACCCAAAAAATAATAGTAACCGGCAGCATGCAGCGCATTCCGATTAAAATTTTCAACAACACCATGCCCAATTTGCTTTTCTTTTATCCGGAAGAGATTGACAGTATTAAAAACAGCCCTTCTTTGCCGGCAATCATCATTCTCACTGAAAAAAATGACGAGATTATCGGCAAACTGCGGGCAAAATTTCCAGAATCATTGTTGGAAGAAAAAAAAGATGAACTGGGAATTGTTTTTTACGTTTTGAAAAAATAAAAAAGAAATTTCAAAAATATTTTTCACAGACCGTTGTTTTTATTAAATTTCACGATATCATAACAAAAATATGCAGAAATTTTTAGAAACCCATTATAAGAAAATTATTATCGTCGGTTTTGTCTTTATGTTTTCCGTGTCCGCGCTTAACGCCTGGAATGACTCCGCCATTTTTGATGAAACGGCGCATATCGGAGCGGCTTACTCCTATGTCACTCAGAAAGAAATGCGTCTTAATCCGGAACATCCGCCGCTCATTAAGGACTTGGCCGGATTGCCACTGCTTTTTCTGGATTTAAAATTTGACGTTAACCAGCCGTTTTGGAACGGAACTCTTCCCGGCAAATGGGATGAGGGGCAGTGGGCGTCCGGACGCTATCTGCTTTATCAGGCCGGCAACAATCCCGACTTGATTCTTTTTTGGTCGCGTTTTCCCATTATTATTATTTCGCTTTTCCTTGGACTGCTCCTGTTTAAATGGGGGCGCGAATTGGGCGGAGTTTTGGCCGGAACATTCGCTTTTGTCTTTTACGCTTTTGATCCGAATATTCTCGGCCATAACCATTTTGTTACCACCGACATCGGAATTGCCGCCGCTTTCGCCTTCGCTTTTTATTTTTATTTTAAATTTATCAAAAATCCCGTTTGGAAAAATATTTTGCTGGCCGGTTTGTTTTTGGGAATTTTGCAAATCACAAAGTTTTCTTTTTTCATCGCTTATCCGGTCATTGGCCTGGCTACGCTGATTTATCCTTTGGTCATCGCGATTCCTGATAATATTTCCAAAAAATCAGCATACCGCGCCAAAAAATTGGGCGAATATGTCGGCAAAGGAGCCATCATATTCGCGATTTCCATGGCAATAGTGTGGATCGCTTATTTTATCAATACTTTTAATATGTCTCCGGAAACCATAAACCGCGTAATTGACGCTAATTTTTCTCCGGTGCCCGACAGCAACGACGCCACGCTAATAGTTAATGAATGCCTGCATAAGCTTAACAACCATTCAATAACAAGACCGCTGGTTGAATGGGGTATCGGCATCGGTTATGTTTTTCGCCGCGTGGCCGGAGGCAATGGAGCGTATTTTTTGGGCCAGGTTTCCAGTCAAGCGTTTCCGCTTTACTTTCCTGTTGTTTTTTTAATCAAAGAAACTCTGCCTTTTTTAGCGCTGATCGCTTTCACGCTTTTTTTCACCCTGTTTTCCGCCGGAAAATCCATTTTCACAAAAAAGCCGCTCCGCCAGCATTTCAACAATTTAACAATTTCTCTGCGCACGCATATCACGGAATGGTCGTTGCTTTTATTTATCGCTCTTTACGCCCTTATCAGCGTTACCGGCAATCTGAATATCGGATTACGGCACCTTTTTCCCATTTTTCCTTTTCTTTACCTGTTTGTCGCGCGCGCCATGGCCAAATTCATTAAAACAATTAATTTTCAAAGCAGAAAAATCGCGCTGCCTGTTTTCTCCATCCTGCTTGGCTGGATAATGTTTGAAAGCGCCGCCGCCCACCCTTTTCATATGTCCTATTTCAATCAAACGGCCGGCGGTCCAAAAAATGGATACGGTTACGTAACCGATTCCAACGCGGATTGGGGACAGGACCTGAAACGGCTGAAAAAATTCCTTGCCGCGCATCCTGAAATTGACAAAATCAGAGTTGATTATTTCGGCGGCGGAGACATAAAAACATATATCGGCGGCAAATATCTGCAATGGTGGGATTCCAAACGCCCCGTTGAACCCGGCTGGTACGCGATATCGGTGAATTTTCTCATGGGCAGTTTGTACGACACCGCCAAAAAAGACGATGACAGCTACCGCTGGCTTCGGGAAATAAAAAAACAACCCGCTTATCAGGTTGGAACGTCCATTCTTATTTTCAATATCACGCCGGAAGACATTCAAAAAATTCAATAGAGATAATCCGCTTTTTCAACGCTTCTTTTTGTTTTTTTCCGTTTCAGATTCCGGAGCCGGAGCGGACTGTTCTTCGTTTCGCGATTCATCGTCCGGCTGCCCGTCTTTTTTTATTTTATAATAAATTTTATTTTCCATTCGCAAGTCAATATATTCAATTTCCGCGCGATTAACGCCCGTCTCTTTTTCCAAAAACAATTTCAGAGTTTTAACCGCGCTATCGGGTGAAAATTGAGTTGAAAAATACAGCCACCACCCCTCCTCGGTCTGGATTTTTATTTCTTCCGAAAACCGCGAGGGGGTAAAATAGCGATTTTTTATTTTGATCTGAAGGTTGCTTTCCAGAATTTTTCCGATTTCCGCGGCAAAGCGCAAAAACTCTTTCGGAATAACCCGATCGCCGGAAATATTTTCGCTCCGCCCTCCGTCATAAATTTCCACCAGATTATTTTCTTTTATTTCCGGAGAATTGAAATCCGCCGCGGCATAGCCATAGCCGTCTTCATCAACAAGCAAGCAATCTCCGCGTCCGCTTTCTCCTTCTATTTCCGGAGCCGAATTTCCGCGGCACCAGACAAACACGGCGCTTCTCTCCGTGACGAAAACACGGACTGAATCTGGAAAAGTTTTTTTAACATCAACTATTTTTATTTTTGGAAATTCCCGCTCCAGATCTTCCTCCAGACTCTCAGAACGGACAAAAATAAAATTATTTTTGGAAAAAATCAGAAGATGCTTTTCGGCAAAATTTCGGTTAATCGCGTTTTTAACCGCCAGCGGATTAATTTGTTCAGTTCCCTCAATTGATATGTCCGTTATTTTCAAAAAAGAAGAAAAAAAGAAAACAAAAAAAACAACTCCGGCAAAAAGAAAAAGCAGAACGCAAAAAAGCGCTTTTGAAATTTTTTTTTCGCCGTCCGGCAAATCCGCGCCGGTGAATTTTGCGCGGCCAATCAGATACCCCGGCCGAGAAATTAGTTGTTGAGAACTTTTTCTGCTCCAAAACATATTTTTACATTCGTTTTACGCGGCAGAAGAAGATAAATCTAATAATAAATTTTCCAAAACCAGTCTGGTATTGGCGTTGGACTGCGTGATAAGTTGAATGCTGATTTCAATTTTCTCAATGGCGCCGAAACAAGATTGCGTTTTTTGTCCGGAATGTCCTTTTTCACCCCCTTCTCCGCGCCGCAAAAACCAAATCCACATTTCCAGCGCCGAAACGGCGCGTTGCGCGTCCTTGGAAAGATTTTCAGCAATCTCCAATTTTCTGTTAACGCCCGAATGAAGCGCCTCCTGAAAAAGAAAACGGATTTGTTTGTGTTTTTCAAATTCTTTTTTGTTTTCCTCCAACATCCGGCTGATTCCCGGACGGCCCATGGACAAAAGAGTTATTTCTTCGGCGTTTGTTTTTTTCGCTCCGATACTCCTATGAATTTCCCCGTCATCCACCAAAGAAAAAAGGATTCGCTGGCAGCGCGAACGGATGGTGGGCAAAAGGCGTTCGGGATTATTGCTCGTCAGAATAATAACGGATGTCGGATTGGGCTCTTCCAGTGTTTTTAGAAGCGCGTTTTGAGATTCCGGCGTAAGTTTTTCCGCCTGGCTGATTATTAAAACTTTGCGTTTTCCGCGCAGAGGAAAAAGAGACAGATCTTTTTGCGCCTGGCGAATTTTTTCCACCGGAATGTTTTTTTCCCTGACTGTCTCCCCTTTTTTTTCCCGCTCCGGTTCAATCATCATCAAGTCAAAAATTTGACGCTCATCGGAAAGTGGCGCGGAAGAACAAACATCAATCTCCGAACCAAAAATAACGCTTTTTGCAAATTTTCGCGCCAGCGTTAATTTTCCCACGTGTTCCGGTCCCGTAAAAAGATAGGCGTGAGACAGGGTATTTCTGGAAATCGCCTTTTGCAAACGACTGACTATTTTTTGGTTGCCGATGAACATAAAATTGATTCAAGCTTCGGTTAAGCCGGTTTAATCAGCGTTTTTTGAAACAAAAATTTCCAGACAAGCATTATTTTGGATTTGGCTGTTTGATTATTTTGTCCGCGTATTTTCTGAATTCTTTCATAAACCTTTTTTTTGAAAATTCCCCCGCCCTTTCTATTATGCGATTTTTGTCATATTTCTCTTCATTTTCCATAAAACGCCGCACACCGTCCGCCAGCACTTCAGTCGTTTGCGCTTCAAAAAATTCCCCTGTGACACCCGCCTCAACAATTTCCCAGGCTCCGCCTTTCGCGAAAGCGATCACTGGAACTCCTTGTTTCATGGCCTCAACCATAGAAATCCCAAAATCGTCTTCGGCCGGAAAAATAAAAGCACGCGCGTTCTGATAATACCGCCGCACCTCTTTATCCGGACGCCAGCCAAGAATATCAACATTTTTTCCGGCAATTTTTTGCAAATATTTTTTTTGTTCGCCTTCTCCAATAACCACCAGCGGCAATTCCAGTTTATTGAACGTCTCCACCGCCAAATCTGTTTTTTTGTAAGGCGACAGGCGGGAAACGATCAAAAAATAGTCGCTTTTTTTTAATTTTTGCTCCGTTTCACTGATTATATCCCGAGATTCATCGCAAGCGGGAGGATAAATGACACTGCTTTCCCTCCGGTAATATTTTCTGATTCTTGCCTGAGTGTAGCGCGAATTGGCAATCAGACAATCCGGCCTCTGCGCGGCTTCATAATCCCACAAACGCAAATAACTCAACACTATCCGCGTAAAAAATTTTGAAAACGGAAGTTTGGAAGTTGAAAATTGGCCGGCATACCGTTCGTTATAATCCCACACAAAACGCATCGGCGAATGCAGATAAGCGATATGAATGGTGTTCAGTTTTGTGACAATTCCTTTCATCCAGGCGCCGCTGGAAGAAATCACCAGATCAAAATCCCGCAGATCAAAGGTTTCCGGAGACACCGGCATCAAAGGCAAAAGATACCTGTAACGTTTTCTCAAAAATTTGGGAAATTTTTGCAAAAACGAAACGCGGATGTCTTTGCCGGCAAATTTTCCGCGCATTTTTTCCGGATCGTAAAGCAGCGTGTAAATCGGCGCTTCCGGAAACATTTCGCAAAGCGTTTCCAAAACTTTTTCCGCCCCGCCGCGCTGGACCAAGAAATCGTGCGCCAGCGCGATTTTTATTTTTTGCTTGTTCATCAACTTATTTAATTCCGTAAAAAATGCCATAATAAGCAACAATAACGTCAGGATATCAAAACTTGGCGCAACACGCAAGTATTCCGCATTTTTATCACACACTGACATATCACCACACTACCTATCCAATGATCAACAGCCAAAATCAATAACCCCAGAGCAAGTTCTGGACTCAAAATTTGTAATACCCAACCGCAGCAAGCTGCGAAGTATTAAAAATAGCAAATAAAACTTATCATCTTGAACCCTACCAAAATAATACCACAAAATGAGACACATAAAACATAAAAAGGACTGGAAATCTTTGGCTTCCAGTCCATGGGGATTTACAAAAATTACAGTGGCAGCACAATACGCAGACCAAACCAGATCAAGTTTTCGACAATTCCTCCGTTTTTATGGGATGTGCCAAAACGTTTTTGAAAATTGATCTCTGGCATGGCTTCAATTCCTAACATCTTGAAAATTGTAGAAATCGTTAGTCGTCCGGAGCTCAATGCTTGCGGTTTATAGCCGTAAACACCGTTATGACCCGCCATGGAGAAATCAAAAGCGATCTTCTGTTTATTAACTTTAAGCGCGTATCTTGCGCCCACCCGATAGAGAAATCCGCCTTCGAGGATATTCTTCTGAACCGGGATGTCGACCTCAGCCATGACATATGGCGTCAGATCTTTCACAGCGTCCGGAAACTCGGCAATGATATAGAGAAAATGTAAATCACCTTTCGAGTTTTGGATGTCTGAAAATCCATAGCCTGCATCAACATTGAGAATGCCGATTTCTTTTTCAATGCCGACGGAATAGTCGACACTGTTTTTAGAACTTTTGTGAAATCTAAACCTTACCCCTTTGTCAAGACAGTAAAAAGATAAATTTAAGAAACTTTTTTGATTAATTTTTTTCGACCTTTGGATATTTGAAATTTAGCTTGCTTGGAAATATACTTCAGCCGGAGTTTTGTA
>JBBINP010000005.1:0-34435 GCA_037443825.1 Candidatus Moraniibacteriota bacterium | reverse complement strand
CGAACGAGATATATTTGAAATACAGGAAAGATTAAACAATAGGCCAAGAAAATCCAATAATTATTTAACACCTAATGAAGTATACGCTCTTAATTCTTAAAAGGGGCTATAAATTCTTGAATTTACAAAACGCGAAATAATAACCCAAAGAAGCATAAAACCGGATAATTTGAGTCAAGATTTTTGCGGCGCGGCTCTTTTTGTTTGATGGGTATTGTTATTTGAAATATTTTTGGTAAAATATGGTTATGAATATCAAAAAACGCCAAAAGCGGGCATATGTTATTTGGGTGATTGTTTCTGTTTTAATGATTATTTCCATGATCGGCTTTTTATTGGCTCCTATAATCACCGGTTTTTAACTTATGAAGAAAAAATCAATTTTATTGATTATTCTTTTTATCGTCGTATTTTTTGCCGGGGTTTTTGTCGTTTATTCGGCTTTTAACGAGTTGTCGCAAAATTCTCAAATTGAAAAAGAAATTGAATCGCTGAAGCGGGAGGCGGAGAAAATTCAAAAAAACAATACGGAGCTTCGAGAAAAAATCGCTTATTTTGAAACGCCTGAATTTCAGGAGCGTATCGCCAAAGAAAAACTAAATTTGCAAAAAGAAGGAGAGAATGTGGTAATAGTAAAACACAATTCGTCTTCCCGGGAAGAATTTAAGGAAAACACGCCTTCGCAAAACCATTTGTCGCCTGAAATTCCCAATTGGAAAAAATGGTGGCGGTATTTTTTCAAAAAAAGCGATTAGCGATATTCGTCTTAAAACAGCGCTAAAAAAAGCATAAATCTTTTTCAATCCAATGAGCCAGAAAAATAAACCGCAAAAAACAATTCAAAAGAGCGCGAGCGTTTCATGGAAAACCGTTTTTGGCGGCGTGATTATAGCGGCAATTATTGTTGTAATCGGCGGAGGTGTTGCCAAATACGCGTTTGGATTTTCTTCGGATTGGTTTAAAAAGATGGAATCAATAATTCCATATCCGGCGGCGCTGATTGATTATTCGCGCGTAATCACAGCCGGTGAGTTTAATGAAAACATCTCTTCCATCCGTCAGTTTTATGAAGCGCAGGATTTTTCCAAAGTCGGTTTGCGCATTGATTTTTCCACGAATGAAGGAAAGAAACGCTTGAAAATAAAAGAAAAAGAAATACTTAACAAAATGATTGAAGATCGTATAATAATAATTTTAGCCCAAAGACAAGGCATAAAAATTACCGATGAAATGGTTAATCAGGCACTGGATCGCAAACTTCAGGAATATGGAACTGAAAAATCCGTCAGGGACAATCTTTTTCGCCTTTATGGATGGACAATCATGGACTTCAAGGAGAAAATAGTGAAACCGGACCTTTATCGCGATGAGTTGGAAAAAATATTTGAAAACAACGATAATGCCAAAGAAAAAGCCCGAGAAATCATTGAAGAAGCCCGGAAAGAACTGGCAAACGGAGGGGAGTTCGCCCAAGTCGCCAAAAAATATTCGCAAGGAATGTCGGCGGCGGAGGGAGGAGAATTAGGATGGTTTGATAAAAAACAATTAATGCCGGAAATTGCCGAATCCATAATGAATCTTTCCAAAGGGGAGCGCAGCGGAATTTTAAAGAGCAAAGCGGGATATCATATTATTGAAATAAATGACAAAAAAAATGATCAGGAAAAAGAAATGGTGAATATCAGGCAAATTTTTGTTTCTTCCGGGACTTTTTCCGACTGGCTGGAAAAACAAATGAAGCAATTTACGGTCATAATTCCGTTGAAAGACTTTTTTTGGAACAAAAAAACGCCAGGCGTTGATTTTCAAAGCGGACAATTTAAGGATTTTGAAAATAAAATAAAAGAACAATTCCATGGGGATGCTTCAATAATGTTTTGATTTTTTAATTAATTTTTAAATTTGAACAAAAAGTATGGCCAAACCAAAAGTCAATGAAGATCTCTGCATCGGATGCGGAACTTGTGAATCACTGTGTCCGGGGGTGTTTAAAGTGGAAAATGGAAAATCCAAGGTGATTGCCGACGAATGCGTCGATTGCAACTGCGGCGACGTGGTTGCCAATTGTCCGACCGCGGCTATTTCTTTGGAGGAATGATAAAAAAACAGGCGAAAAAAACTGTTTTTCGGAATTGTAAAGAATGCAATTTTTAAAAATTGTATTTTTTGCTGATTTCGTGTACAATATTATAAGTTAACAATTAATCGCGCGAAAGATGAATATGGAAAACAATATTCAAAAAACAGCAAAAAAAGAAGGCAGACCGGGTTTTTGGGGAATGATTGTTTTGATTATTTTCTTTTCTTCTTTTTTCGGAGCCGTTTTTGGTTTTATGGCGGGAGGCACCGGAAAATTAATTATTTCCAGAATAATTCCTTTATGGCAAAAAATTCCGGAAGAGAAAAAACCCGAAGTTATCAGGGAAAAAATCATTGAAGATGATTCGGTGATTATTAATTTGGCGGAAAAATCATCGCCGGCTGTTGTTAGTATCGTTGTCACCAAAGATATTCCGCAAATGAGAAATTTTTTCAACAATCAATTCAGTCCTTTTGATGATTTCGGATTTTTCTTCAATCCTTTCGGAAATCCTAATTTTGAAAATGGCGCTCAAAATCAAAAAACAGAGAAAAGAAAAATCGGGGGCGGAACGGGTTTTTTTATCAGCGCGAACGGCATGATTGTAACCAATCGGCATGTTGTTGAAGATGAAACGGCTGATTACACAGTGGTTATGAGCGACAGCAAAGAATATCCGGCCAAAGTATTAGCCCTTGATCCCATCAAGGATTTCGCCATTATCAAAATTGAAGGATCCGGTTTTCCCGTTTTGGAGATCGGAGATTCCGAAGCTTTGAAAGTTGGACAGACGGTTATCGCTATAGGAAATTCATTGGGAGAGTTTTCTAATTCCGTCAGTAAGGGAATTATTTCCGGGCTCAGGCGCGATATCGTAGCCGGATCGTCTTTCGGGCAGGCGGAATATTTAAATGATATAATTCAAACCGACACCGCTATCAATCCCGGCAATTCCGGCGGCCCTTTACTTGACATCAACGGCAGGGTAATAGGAATAAATGTCGCTATCGTTCAGGGCGCTGAAAATATAGGTTTTGCCATTCCCATCAATCAAGTCAAAAAAGCCATTGATCAGGTGATGGCTGGCAAAAAAATCTCCGTTCCTTTTTTGGGCGTTCGTTATGTCGCCATTGACGAACAAATTCAGACAAAAAATAATCTGCCTTTTAATTACGGCATTCTTGTTGTTCGCGGAGAAAGTATTTCCGATCTGGCGGTTATTCCCGGTTCACCCGCTGATAAAGCAGGAATCGCGGAAAATGACATTATACTTGAAATAAACGAAACAAAAATCAATGAAAAAAACAACCTCGTGCAATTGATCGCCAGACATAATGCCGGCGATACCGTGACTCTGATTGTTTGGCGAAAAGGAGAAACAAAAAACATAGAAGTCACGCTTGCCGAGAAAAAATAATTATAAATTTGCCATATGAATCTGAATAAATTTACCACGCGCAGTCAGGAAGCGCTCAAAATTTCCCAAGAAATCGCTTTTTCAAAAAACCAGCAACAGGTGGATGTTTTTCATTTATTCTACGCTCTTGTTACCCAGGAAAATTCAATCGTTATGAATTTGATGAAAAAAATTGAAATTCTTTCCGATTCTTTGAAATTCGATGTTATGGCGGAAATTGATAAAACGCCTAAGTTAACCGGGGAAAGCGCGGGGCAAATCTTTATAACACCGGAACTGATGTCCGTTCTGAATGCCGCCGAGCAAGAAGCTCGCAAAATAGGGGATGAATTTATTTCCACCGAACATCTTTTGCTGGGACTTTTGGCGGCCAAAACAAAAGCCAAGAATTTTCTGGAAAAAAGGAATATCACATACGAGAAAATATTAAAAGCTATGTCTGAAGTCAGAGGAGGTCAGCGAGTGGATACGCCGGAACCGGAATCAAAATTCAAGGTTTTGGAAAAATACACGGTTGATCTGACTGATTTGGCGCGGCAAAAGAAATTGGATCCGGTTATTGGACGTGATAATGAAATCAGGCGCGTAATGCAGGTTCTCAGCCGGAGGACAAAAAATAATCCTGTGCTTATAGGAGAAGCAGGAACCGGCAAAACAGCAGTAGTTGAAGGACTGGCTCAGCGCATAATTGAAGGCGATGTGCCGGAAACACTGAGGGAAAAACGCATTCTCTCGCTGGATCTCGGTTCGCTTTTGGCCGGCACTAAATTCCGGGGGGAATTTGAAGAACGTTTGAAAACGATTATGAACGAAATTATCCGCGAAACCGGAAAATATATTCTTTTTATTGACGAACTCCACACACTGATCGGAGCCGGAGCCACGGAAGGAGCGTTGGATGCTTCCAATATGCTGAAACCCGCTCTAGCTCGCGGACATATTCGCGTGATTGGCGCGACCACCACCAAAGAATATCAGCGCCATATTGAAAAAGACGCCGCCCTTGAAAGACGCCTGCAACCCATTATGGTTTTTGAACCTTCAATTGAAGATGCCATTTCCATTTTGCGGGGCCTGAAAGAAAAATATGAAGTGCATCACGGGGTTTATGTTACCGATAACGCTCTGCAAGAAGCCGTGAAACTTTCAGCACGTTACATAAACGATCGTTTTTTGCCGGATAAAGCAGTTGATCTTATTGACGAGGCTGGCAGTTCTCTGCGCATGGAAATTGATTCTATGCCTTCTGAAATTGATGCCAAGGAAAGAGTGATTCGCCGGTTGGAGATTGAAAAAAAGGCGCTGGAAAAAGAAAAGACAACTGATTCAAAAAAACGTTTGCGCGAGATTAACAAAAAACTCGCGGAAATAAAAGAAGAATTCAGCACGCTTTCGCTCAAATGGAAAAATGAAAAAAATATAATTACCGGCATTAGGGAATACACGGCTGAAATTGAAAAGCTCAAAAGCGAAGCGGAAATCTCCGAGAGAAATTTGGAGCTTGAAAAAGTCGCTGAAATTCGTTATGGCAAAATTCCCGAACTGGAAAAAAAGATAAAAACGGCGAGAAAGAAACTGGATGCGATCAAGAACAAAAATCCTATCCTTAAGGAAGAAATAACCGAAGAAGACATCGCGAAAGTCGTCTCCCGTTGGACTGGCGTGCCGGTTTCCAAAATATTGCGGACTGAAACGGAAAAATTGGCGCGGATGGAAAAAGAGCTTGAAAAAAGAGTGGTGGGGCAGGAAGAGGCGATTTCTGCCGTGTCCAATGCTATTCGCCGTTCGCGTGCCGGCGTGTCTGAACAGCAAAGGCCTATAGGATCCTTTATATTTCTCGGTCCGACCGGAGTGGGAAAAACCGAATTGGCCAAAACGTTGGCGGAATTTCTGTTTGATAACGAAAAAGCCCTTCTGCGGCTTGATATGAGCGAATATATGGAACCGCATTCCGTAGCTAAAATAATCGGCTCTCCCCCGGGTTATGTCGGCTATGAAGAAGGCGGACAACTCACAGAATTGATCCGCCGCAAACCATACAGTGTTATTCTTTTTGACGAAATTGAAAAAGCCCATCCGCAGGTTTTTAATATCATGCTTCAAATCCTTGACGAAGGGCGGTTGACTGATTCTAGGGGAAGATCGGTGAATTTCAGAAACACCGTGATTATAATGACTTCCAATGTTGGCTCCGAAATTATATACAAGAGCGGTTTGGGATTTGCCGGAGAAGGTGAAAAAGGCGGAATTATAGGAGAAAAAGAAATGCGTGAAAAAGTTTTTGGCTCTCTCAGGGAAAGTTTCAAGCCGGAATTTTTAAACCGGATTGATGAAATTATTATTTTTCATCCTGTCAACGCGGAAATACTGAAACGCATCGTCGATCTTCAACTTATTCAGATTCAAAAACGGCTTGATGAAAAGCGCGTCAAACTCGCGTTGTCTCCAGAAGTGAAAAAATACCTTGGCGAAAAAGGTTATGATCCGTCTTATGGTGCGCGTCCACTTAAGCGCATTATTCAAAATGAAATACTGGACGAGTTGGCACTTCAAATTATTGAAGGGAAGATCAAAGAAGGAGATAAGGTCAAAATAAACATTTCTAAAAATAAAATCGTTTTTAACCGCTGAAATATGTTTTTTCATTTTTCCGTCTTTTTTTTCTCGCTTGTTTTCGCGCTGGGACTTGAATTTTTTGTGTGGAAAAATGAATTTAGATTATGGGCGGTTTCAATTTTGCCGCTGGCGGTTTTTTGGGGCGGAAAAAAAATCGGAAAAAAATGGGGATTGGCGGTCGTTCCTTTTATTTTTGTTGTTGCCGCTTTGTCGCTTCTTTATCTTATTGATAATGTTTTGCAAAAACATTTGTTTGTTGTGTTAAGCGCTTTTCTTTTTTATATTTTGCTTCTGGGAATCTATCGCATTCGCCTTTATGAAAAAGATCAGACGGCCCATGGCATGATCGCTGCTTCCAGCATGGCCGCGCTTTTTTTCTTTTATACGGCTTTTTACGGAATTTATCTTAATTTTGCTATTCCTCTTTGGGTCTTGATGTCTGTTTTTTTTCTTGTTACCATTATTGTCAGTTATCAATACTTCGCTTTTATTAAAATCAACAGAAAAAGAAATTTTCTTTATTGTCTGATTTTGGGGCTGGCGATGGCGGAAATATCATGGTCCATCAATTTCTGGCCATTTGGATACCTCACTACAGGAGTTGTTGTTCTGATGATTTATTATGTTATGTGGGACTTGATCCAGAGCTATTTTCTTGATATTCTTTCCAAGCGCCGCATTATCGCCAATATGATATTTTTTGGCGTTTTAAGCAGTTTAGTTTTAGCCAGTTCGCGCTGGTTTCCGGCGGTTTAAATTTATGAAAAAAACAGAATTGTCCAAAAAAATTTTAAAATTCGCGTGTGTTTTTGTTGTCTTGTTTTTATTTTTTGTTTTTACTTCTATCGCGACTGAGCATTATATCTTTCCTTATTTGAGCGCCCAAAAATTTTTTTCACGCTGGGATTTTTTGAAAAAATTCCGGGAAAATGTCACAATCATCAATAAAACTGAACAAATAACGATTCAAGATGATGGGTCCATAAACAAAATAGCTTCTCAGGCGGAAACATCGGTGGTTAATATTATTTCCATCGGATCCGCCAAGGACAAAAAAACCTCCGCTTTTTCTCCCGCGGCAAATAAAAACGGAACGGGAATAATCGTAACCGGAGACGGTTTGATTGTTACTTATCGCGCGGTCATTTTGGAACAAAACGCGGAATATAAAATTTTTACATACGACGGTTCTGTTTTTGAAGGAAAACTTGTTGGCATTGACAATCTTACTAATTTGGCTTATTTAAAAATAAACGCGTCCAATTTGCCGCCCATCGCTTTTGCCGACTCAAATGATTTTTTTCCCGGAAAGAAACTGATTGCCATCGGAAATTCTTTTGAAGAATATCAAAATCGTTACGCCGCCGGACTTTTGAGCAATATCAACAAAATTTTCAATATTAACGGAGGAAACATTCATTCCTCCGAAAAACTGGAAGGTGTTTTTGAAACGGATTTTGCCGAACAGGAAACATATGTCGGCGGTCCGGTTATCGGATATAACGGAGAATTGGCGGGTATTGTCGGTTCGGTAACGATTGACAATCAAAAAAAGTATTTTGAAATTCCTTCCAATGTCGTAAAAAAATCCATAGATCTCGCTATCAAGAACGAATTGGAATCGCGCCCGTATCTCGGCGTTTACTATCTGTCTATTACCAAAAATTACGCCGCTATTCACAATTTTCCACTTAATCGCGGCGCCATTATTTTTTCTCCTTCCGGCAAACAGGGTCTGGCTGTAATTTCCGAATCGCCGGCGGAAAAGGCCGGATTGAAAATCAATGATGTTATTTTAAAAATCAACGGGCAGGAAATAAATTTAAACAATCCGCTTTCAACAACATTGGGGCAATACAAAAAAGGAACTACCGTCAAGATGTCTGTCTGGCGCGAAGGAAAAGAAATGGAAATTGAAGTCGCGCTCTAATTTTTTATTTTACTTGCCTGCTTGATATGCGCAGGTTGTTTGGCAATATCGGAAAACATATCTTGTTCAAAAATGCGCGTTGACAAAATTCGCAAACTATGCTAATGTCCATTGTTAAGCCATAAATTTAAATCGCGCGTATGAACAAGCATTTTTTGCTTTTAATCAGGGAAAAAATCGGTGTTATATTGATGGGCGGCGTTTTTTTGGGCGCTTTGTCTTTTCTTTTTTTGGTGGTCAGCGAAAAAAACTTCAAGGTCAATACCGACTATTTGATTGTCCAGAATCAAACCGGAAATCAGGATTTTTACACTCTTGTCAAGTCGTCCGAATATATCGCCAAAGTTTTTGGCGAGGCGATTTACAGCGAACTTTTCATTGACGAAGTGATAAAAACCGGAAAAGTAAATTCCGAACTTCTCCCTTTTGACAAAAAAAAGCGTCTGAAAAATTGGAACAAAATCGTCAAAATAAATCGCGATCATACGGCCGGAATCATTAATATCGCGGTTCTTCACGACGATCAACGCGAAGCGCTGGCCGTTTCTGAAGGCATCGCGGAAGTATTCAAAAGCAAAAGCTATCTTTTCCGCGGCCACGGGCAGGACATTGACATTAGAATTTTGTCGGGTCCTATTTTGGAAAAAAACCCCGGCCTTAAAAACATTGTCTTGGTTATTTTGGGCGGATTTTTGACGGGAATTATGTTGATGTTGTTTTGGATTTATTTTCGCCAAAACAATCTTGCGTCCGCAAGCGGAGAGAAATTATCGCTTTCCGCGGATGGCGCTAGTGAACAGCGGGGAAATTTCAGAGTTTCTGAAAACGGGGAAGACAATGAATACGAAAAAAGTTTGGAATATTTCGGAAGATAAACAATCCAACATCGGTTAAATGCTTCAACAAACATCGGTTATTGAAGCATTTGTCAGACAAGGATTCAGGGGAAGCGCGGCGCTGAAAGTCCGGCGCCTTTGAAAATTGAATAACGAGAACAAAAAAATAGGAGGTATGAGATGAAGTTGAAAATGATTTTGTTGGCAGTGTTATTCGCGCTGGCGGTGAGCGCTTGCGCGAGCACAAACGCGGTGAAAATTTCCGACGTGCGAAATTTTCAAGGCGGCGAAGTTCAACGCGCGAGCATTGAGAAACAGCCAAACCTGAAAATTGAAACGGTGGAAATTGGCGATGACAGAAAAAAAATCGTCGTCAATTTGTCCATTGAGCCGTACAGCACGCTTGGTATTTTGAAAACCAAGGCGATTTCCGAAAACCGCTTTACGGCGGTGGAAGGAGTCGTTTCCGACATTAGGTTCGGCGAATATTTCCCCGGATCAATCGGAGGAAAATGCTGGGCGGCGAGCGCGGAAAAAGAGTATTTTTGCCAGTCGGTTCTTTACCGGCTTGGCGCAGATTCTTTTTTTCGCGCGGCATACGTGATTGACGCCGCACCGGAAGAAGCCGCGAAAACAAAAATAATCGCGATCTCCATCAAAGGGGATTACGCGTATGATTTGTCGGGCAAAGAATTTCCCGTTGACAGGAAAATTTATGAAGACGGGAAACTCAGAATGGAGTTTTTGGAAAAAAACGGCACCGCGGCCGTTTCCGTTCCGCTTGTGCTTGATCTGGACAAGATCATCGCGAATTGGAACGAATATTCCGCTCCCGAAGGCATTTTACTGTCGCCTTTAGGAGAAAAGGAAGTGAAATATATTGCGGGCATAAATCCGCAGTATACTTTTACGGAAAAAATAATCGGAACGGGGAATTTTACCCTGAAACCTGATCCGATTGGAAGCGCGGCCGGACTGGCGTTGGATGTTTTTCGCGCCATGAACGCGCCGACGATTGGCTGGGATTATAATTCCCAATTGCCATCGCGCCGGAACATGGGGCTCATAATTGAATACGTTGGAGCCCTGAAACACAAAATGGTTGAGTCAATGCGGGCGGAAAACGAATTTCTCCGCGCGGCATTGGCGGAAAAACCAAAAACAACCGCCGTCGCCGTCAATCAGAAATATAATTCGATCGCATCGGCGGAGAAAGAAAAAAAGGCGGCATCAAAAAAAAAGGCTTTTTCTAATGCGGTCGCGAATATCGTCAAGCTCGGCTATCCGGAGAAAATCGCTTTAGAGTTGGCTGAAAAAGTCAGCCGCGGCGATTTTGTTTCGGTGGAAGTAAGAAACGGGACGATTGCCAAGTCCCTTTTACTGAGCAAAAAAGGGGAAATTGTTTCTCCGGCGCGGCTCAGGCATTCAAAGGGAGAATGGTTTTCGGCCGAAAAATACCGGGAGGGGAATTTTATTCTTTACAGAATAAAAGACAAAACCTCCGGTTCCGAAGTATTGTTCCGGCTGGATGATTATTTGCCGCCTATCAATCAGTTTCCGCTGCAAACGAACGATACGAATGAAAACAGCGGAAGTCGCGGAGGAAGCAAAATTGTTCATGAACCGCAGGGCGGACTGTATGCCGGCGGAAACAATCTTGTTAGCTGGGCCGGCGGCTGGGTGAAATACAAAGCCGACGCGAAGGTTTCCGAATCAACGGAAGCCGGAGCCGGTTTTCTTGCCGGATACACTTCCGGCCGATCGAAAAAATCGTCCTACAAATGGACGGAAAAATCAATCGGTCCCGTGCTTGGCTTCAAAACATTCTGGGACGACGAAGAATCAAATCCCTGGATGCTAGAAGCCGACATTTCTCCGCAATTTTATTCCTTGCGGGGAAAAACGGGAGAAGGATACTGGCACAGGCAATCCGGCCTGAAAATAAACATCAGATCGGAAGTTAAAACCCAGGCCTCGGAAAACTGGACGGTCGGCGGAATCGCGGAAGGCAACGTCGGCTTGTTCAATAAATTCTCGTCATCCTGGTCGGGCGATTCCGCGTCCAATCGCGGTTCGTTTGAATTGGGAGGGTATGGCATATACCGCCTCAGCGATGACTGGGAATATGAAATATATGCCGGAACTTTTTTTCAGGGTTGGGATCGTCTCTGGGGAATGAAAGTTATTCCTCTGGAGTTGATTTATCAAAAAACCCTGAAGTTTGGGGTAGGATTCTCTTTCTTTCCCTTTGGTCTGAGTAACGCGTATAAAGGCGTTGCTTCCGCCGGAGATTTATTTACTCCATGGGGATTTGTCCAGCTGGATGCCGGACCGGCGCTTCGCAAAGCGCAAGAGAAAGAAAATTCAGAGCGGTTGATTCCGCTCAATCAAAAAAATAAAGAGAAAAAGGAGGAGTTATGAAAGAAAAAATTTTTATTTTTATTTTAGTAGCGTTCGGAATGGCGGCGCTGGCAGACGCGATGGCCGCCACATTTTCACCGGAAAATTGTCTTAATGTTTCGGTGGATGAAAAAGGTATTATTTCTGTCAGTGGAAATGCCGCTGACGTGGAGAAAATTAAAAAACTTATTCAGTTCTGCCCTGATAAATATAAGGGCGGATGCTCGGACAATAGGATAATACCTCCAGCTTCTTCCATAACTGGAGTAAAAAAATTCCAGATTAATCTGGAATCAGCAAAAGTCGGCCAGCGCGCTTTTAATTTCAAATCGGGCGCGTTATGGTTGCACATTCCGAACCCGCTAGTGGAGGTTGGTAATGGTCTCATTCTTGAAATGAGCCAGCCGAATCCGGAAAGCGAGGACGGAAGAGGCGGGGCGCATTTTGTGATCTCCGCCGGATATGAACCTCTGTATCCGCTGTCGGCGGGCGGAGAATCCTGCATCAAAACAATTGATGTGGGAATTTCTCCAAAACCGTCTCCTTCCGCAGTTCGGGAGATAATCCCAGCTGGACAGGTTATGGGCGGAGGGGATAGCAGGGCTGTTGTGAAAGGGGATGGCAATGATGTCATTCCCCAGACAATAAAACAACAGGCCAGACAGAAAACGACGGTGAAAGGCAACAACAACACCGTCAAAAAAAATATAAACCAAATCGGGGTCAACGCCAAAACAACCGGTGCCAACTCCCCAGTAACGGTTCACATTAATGGCATTCCAAGCGCGAGCGATGAAACTTGCATGAAATGCCATCAAAATGTAATAATAAAAAAAGATCCTGCTGTCAAGGGAAATGTCCCAGAACAGCAGAAAAAGGAAGAAAAAAAGGAGGTGAAGAAATAATCGCAAGCCCCATGAGTTAATTAACTCTTGGGGCTTGATTTTTTTTGGAAAATATGATATAGTTAGATGTTTAGCATTAAACGCCAATAAACGTCTAAAATGAGCGAAAAAATCAATATTTTGCCAGTAAAACAATTTAACAGTGAAATAATAAGCGCTTTTTTTATTATTACTCTGGTCGCTTTTCTTATTTCGGCTAATTTTTACGCGGGATTTTTTTTGCCGCTTTTTGTTCTGGTGATGGCGGCGTCTTTCGCGGTTTCTTTGTTTTTTCCCCGCGCCGGAATTTATGCCGTCGTTTTTTTGACTTTTATTTTTGAAAGATTTTTTACGCTTCAGCCGGTTATTTTTGGACGGAACGAATACAAACTTTATCCGCTGGATGTTATTTTGGCGGCAGTTGTCGCCGGCGCGATTATTCAGTTGGCGCTTAAAAAAACAACTTTTCGTTTTGAAAAACCGGATTATTTTCTTGGCGCTTTTTCCGCCTTGTCGGCCGCGATATTTTTCACGGGCGTTTTCGCGTTTCAATCTTCTTTTGAACTGAGTTTCAGCTCTTTCAAGCACTACGCTTTCTATCCGCTTTTATATTTTGTTTTTGTCGTGCTTTTCCAAAAAAAAGAAGATTTGGCCGCGCTTTTCAGATTCGCTTTCGCGGGCGCGCTGGGCATTTTATTTTTTTTGGGTTACGGAATTCTCAACGGTGAAGGGTTGTGGACTGAATTTACGCCGCTTTCCACGGAAGGATCGCGCCTGCTCGCTTTCACTCACGCTTTTTATGTCTCTTTGGTTTTTCTCGGATTTATCGCTTATTTGATTTTGGAAAAAACAAAGACGCATTTTTGGCATTTTGCGTTGCTTGCTTTGTGGGCGGTCGGAATTATCGGTTCTATGATGCGGCATCTCTGGATCGGTCTTTTTGCCGCTCTGATTGTTTTTTGCGCCCTTCTTCCGCGAACATCCAAAAAACGGCTCATTTTTTTGTTCAAACGATACGCTTTTTTCTTCGCGGCGTTGGCCGTAATTGTATTTTATTTTCTGGCGCTTTTTCCCAATTCAGATTTTGCCGATTTTTATTCTTCCATCCAAAATGTCGTTTTTCAGCGCGCGGGATCTTTCTCCGGCATGGAAAATGATGAAAGCTTTTCATGGCGCGGCGCGGTCTGGAAAGAAGGAATCAGGGAATGGCTGCGGAGTCCGCTTTTTGGAATAGGATTGGGAAAATCAGTTTATATTGAAATCGGAAAATACAAGGATTTTGTGGAGGTAAGGAATTTCCACAACTCGCTTTTGGTCATTCTGATTCAAATGGGATTGGTTGCTTTCGGACTTTTTGCGGCTTTTGTCTGGACGATTCTTAAAAAAGCGCGTTCCGTCCAAAATAAAAATTGGATGGATTATGCTTTATTTTCCGCAGCCGTTTTTTATCTGGCCGTTTTTCTTTTTCAACCGTATCTGGAAACCAATTTGCTGGCCATATTTTTTTGGATGATTTTGGGCGCGTTAAGGGCGCAGCGACCAAAATCACAATCACAGCCATAAGACAATTTTGCCGCGCCGCGTAAATTTACGATAAATATGAAAATTTTGGAAATCAATAAGTTTTATTTTTCCCAGGGAGGCGCTGACAGGCACTTTTTGGACGTAGTAAAACTTCTGGAATCACAAGGCAATGAAGTGGCGGTTTTTGCCATGCGGCACGCCAAAAATCACGCGACCAAATGGAGCAAATATTTTGTTTCTGAAGTCGGATACACCGATTCATATCCGCTCCGGCAAAAAATAAAGGGGGTATTGCGGATGTTTTATTCCCTGGAAGCCAGAAGTAAAATCAAAAAAATTCTGGACGATTTTCAACCGGAATTGGTCCATATTCATAATATTTATCATCAAATTTCACCTTCTATTTTGGCGGAAACGGCGAAAAGAAAAATACCGGTCGTGATGACGGTGCATGATTATAAGTTGATTTGCCCCGACTATTTGTTGAATGGCGAAAATTTCGGATTTTGGGAATTTGTCCGGAAAAAATGTTTTAAAAACTCCTATTTTAAAAGTTTTTTAGCCGCTTTGGAATGGCATTTCCACAAAAAAACAGGAATTTATGAAAAAAACATTGATTTATACATAGCGCCCAGCTTGTTTGTCAAAAATAAACTGGTGGAGCATGGAATTAATGGAAATAAAATAACCGTCATTCCGCACTTTATTGCCGGCAACAATACCGATTTTTCTTCAATTCTACCAAGAATTGAAGAAAAATGTGAAAAGAAAAATAAGAAGTGTTTTTTGTACAGCGGGAGAATAGCAAAAAGCAAGGGAGTCGGAGTTTTGATTGGCATCTTCAAAAATATTCCGGGCGCGCGGCTTTGTCTGGCGGGAAAAAAAGAAGACGGATTTGCGATTGAAGAATCAGCGAATATAATATATTTCGGACACCTCAATCAAGCGAAATTAAAATCTGAAACGCAAAAATCCGTTGCGGTTGTTTCTGGATCAAGATTGCCGGAAACGTTCGGCCTTGCCGCCCTGGAAGCCATTGCTTGCGGAAAACCTTTTATCGGATTCAGAACCGGAGCATTTCCAGAAATAATCCAAAACGGAAAAAACGGATATTTGTGCGACGATATTAAAGAGTTTGAAAAAATAATTTTAAAATTTGCAAAAGGGGAAATTGTCTTGAACAGCCGGAAAATAAAAGAACTGGCCTGGAAAAAACACAACCCGGAAAATTATTGCCGCCAAATATCGGACATATTCACATCCTTGACAAAATGAAGAGTTTTTGCTATCCTTTATTGTTATTAATAATTAAATAATCATCACAAAAATGAGCGAAAAAACTTTTAAATTGGGAAAAATAAGCCGGATAGAAATGGCGGGAGTTTTGGTTTTAATAATATTTTTTATCTTGCCGTTTCTTTCGTTGGCTGGCGGCAAAAAAATATACGTGGATGACGACGCTTCCGGCATCCAGGACGGAACGCGCGATTATCCCTACAAAACAATCGGCGAGGCAATCAAGCATGCCGATGAAAAAACCGAAATTCACGTGTCCAATGGATTATATCGTGAAAATATAACTATTTCCGAAGGCGTTGAATTGTATGGCGAAAACAAGGACAAAACTATTATTGTTGCCGATGACAAAAATGAACCGACGGTAAAAATGGACCACAAAACCAAAATTGACAAATTTACTATCAAGAGAGGGGAGAATGGCGTTGAAGTCAAAAAAAACTCTCGCGCTTCCATTGTTAAATGTGTGATTGAAGAAAATGACGGCGGCATTCGCATCAAAGAAGCCGGCACAAAAGACAAATACAGCGTAAACATCACAGATAGCATTATTAGAAACAACGACCGTTCCGGAATTTTTGCGGAAAAAAGAAGAATTGTTTTAATCAACAATGAAATCAGCGGCAATGAAAAAGACGGTGCTGAGTTGTCGGCCGGGACTTCGGCATGGATGAAAGACAATAAATTTAAAAACAACGACGGCAGCGGGATGAAAGTTGTTCTTGACGGTTCCGCGATATGGACTGACAACAATAGTTTTTCCGATAATAATCGCGAAGGCGTTGAAATAAACGCCTACGGCGCCGCTGGACGGATTAATCTCAAGGATTCAAAATTTACCTACAACGATCATTGGGGCGTTGCCCGCGTTAAAAAGGGAAATTTTTCCAACGCGGTTTTTAATGGAATTACCATCCAAAAAGACAATAAATTTTGGGAAAACAAAAAAGGCGATATTTCTGCGATTATCAGGATTTTATAATTTTTTTATCGCAATTTAATTTTTTGCGAATCCGTTGGTAGCGAAAAAAGCATCTGGATTTGCGTTAAAAAAAACAAAGATATGCGTATAGCTTTTATCGGACAAAAAGGCATTCCTGCCAAAGCGGGCGGGGTGGAAAAACACGTGGAAGAATTGTCTTCCCGTCTGGTTAAACACGGCCATGAAGTTTTTGTTTACGTCCGCAATAATTACACCGACAAAAACATAGCGGAATACAAAGGCGTCAAGCTTATTCACCTTCCTTGCATTTCCACCAAAAATCTGGATGCTATTAGTCATACTTTCTTGGCAACCATGCATGCTCTTTTTTGCCGTTATGACATTATTCATTATCAGGCCATCGGACCGTCTTCCCTGAGTTTTTTGATACGCCTGTTTAAACCGCTGGCGTTTCTGGTTTCAACTTTTCATTGCCAGGATTACTTCCATCAAAAATGGGGATTTTGGGCGCGTTGTTATTTGAAATTCGGAGAATTTATCACCTGTAAAATACCGCATAAAACTATCGCAATCAGCCGAATTTTGCAAAAATATTCATGGAAAAAATACGGAATCAGAGCCGCTTTTATTCCTAACGGTGCTACGGTTGCCGCTACGGACGAAAAAGACGCGCTTGCCCGATGGAATCTGACCGAAAAGAAATATGTTTTATTTGTCGGGCGGCTTATTCAGCATAAGGGCGCGCACTATTTGATTGAAGCGTTTAAAAAATTGGAAGACGCGCGGAAAATGCCGCCTGATTTCAAACTGGTCATCGTCGGTGATGGATTTCACACTGATAATTACGTGAAACGCCTCCGACAGATTTCCGCTGGCAGAAAAAATATCATTTTTACCGGCGCGCAGACCGGAAAAACACTTATTCAAATTTTTTCTCATGCCTATCTTTTTGTCCAGCCTTCTGAATCAGAAGGGCTTTCGTTGGCGCTTTTGGAAGCTATGGGTTATGGTTTGGCACCTTTGGTCAGTGATATTCCGGAAAATTTAGAAGCTATTGGTCAAGCCGGGCTTGTTTTTCGCAACAAAAGCATTGATGATTTGCGCGAAAAAATGGAAAATGCCCTGAACGAAAGCGAAAAAATAAAAATTATCGGGGAATGTGCCAAAGAACGCGAAGAAAAAGAATATGATTGGGATTCCATCGCTCTCAAGACACTCAGATTATACGAAAATTTAATAAATTCTAAGAAGAATTCTTTTTATGTCTGGAAATCAAAAAGAATTTAAAATTTTTGAATTCAAATATCCTTTATACTTCGCCGTTTTGTGGGTTATTTTGGCAATCACAATTTTTCTGTTTGTTTTAGATTATTTTAAAAATTATCAAGCGGAAACAAAAATCATTTTTATTCCCAAAAACGAAACCATGTCCTTGCAGGCCGACAAAATAGCGGAAAACCTTTTGGTTATTCCCACCAACCTTTCTTTTTATGAAAAGCTGCTGCGCGACAATCCGAATATTCCGGACCAGTATGCCGGATTGTCCGGAGACAAACGCAAAAAAAAATGGAATCAATCCATCAGTATCAGGCGGGAAAGCGCGGGCACGATTATTGTTGCTGCGGCAAACGACAAAAACAAAGCGTATGCGTTGAATGTTTCAGAACAAACCGCATTAACTCTTATTGACACCGCCAGCCATTACTATGACATCAAAAAAGACATTGATTTTCGGATTGTTGAAAAGCCGATTGCTTCCAAGCATACGCGCGGCTGGTTTTGGATTTTATTCTTAAGTTTGGGCGGAGGAACTTTTGCGACCGCGCTGATTTACGCTTTTTTAATAATTATTCCCGATTCATTTTTAAAACATCACTCAACTATTGTTTTGCCTCGTTTTTCCATTCCGGCAGACATTTCTTTATTTGGCAAAAAAACGGCCGAAACGCCAAAAAAAGTGGCTTATGATTTTCCGGTTTCCAAACCGGAAGAAAAAACATACGTCAAAACATCCAAAGCGCCTGAAAATTTGCCGATTTTTTCCGTGGAAGAAACCTCTTCCGAAAAAGAAGCGCCTTTGTCTTCTCGCGCTGTTTTCGAAACAGCGCCTGAAAATGAAAAAACCGCAACGAAAGAGCCGACTGAAGAAGAATATAAAAAACGCCTAAATCAGCTTTTACGGGGAGAATTATAACAGAATTTTTTGCGATAAATTTTATGGCTAAAAAGTACTCCTTGAAATTTTGGATCATATTTTGGACTGTTTCCGTCGTTTTGCTGGTTGCTTTTTATTTTATCCTGCAAATAAAAAATAGCGGATCAAAACCGGTGATGAATTATCTTCCGGTAGAACAAAAATACAAAGCCGTTTCCCTGTTTGCCGATTATTTTTTGGTTAAAGATGATCAGGAAAGGATTTTTTTATTGCTTTTGCAAAACAACATGGAAATTCGTCCGGGCGGAGGTTTTATTGGAGCGTTTGGAATTTTAAAAATAAAAAACGGAAAAATTACGGAATTTCAAATTCATGACACGAGTAATTTTGACGGGCGCATTCCTGATACCTTGTCTCCACCATATCCGATGAAAGAAACATTACGGATTAATTCATGGAAATTGCGCGATTCCAACTGGTCGCCTGACTTTCCGGTTAATGCCAAAAAAGCGGAGGAATTTTATTATTTGGGACAAGGGCAAGAACAGTTTGACGGCATTATTGGCATTACCGCCAATGTTTTAACTTCCTTTCTGAAAGTTATCGGCCCTATTCAAATAGAAGGTTACCCGGGAACGTATGACAGTGAAAAAGCGATTATTAATCTTGAATATCAGGTTGAAAAAGCTTTTGAGGAACAAGGGATTGCGCGCGGTGAGCGCAAATCAGTTATGAATGATTTGACGCGCGAAATTTTAAAAAGAGTTTTTGCGATGAGCAACGTCCAGAGATTGAAACTGCTCGGAATTATCAATGAAGATCTGAATCGCAAAGACATCCAGCTGTATTTTAAGGATGAAAAACTTGAAAAAGCGGCCATTGAAGCCGGTTGGGGAGGACTCATTGATAAAAATTGGAAGCATGATTATTTGATGCTGATAGATGCCAATCTCGGCGCGTGGAAAAGCGATTATCATGTCAAACGCTCGCTAGATTACGCCGTTGACCTTTCGGGAGAAAAACCAAAAGCTGTTTTAAAAATAACCTACAATCACACCGCCAAACAAAAAGATTTTATGACTAATGATTATTTGACTTACGCGCGCGTGTACACTCCGAACAGATCGTGGCTCACCGGGCGAAAAAATTTTGACGATGTCAAATTTGTGGAAGATTTGGGAAAAAAATATTACGGCGCTACTGTTAAGGTGCTGCTGGGAGAAAGCAAAACTGTGGAGCTTGAATATGATTTGCCGCCCGAAATCGTGGAAAATTACAATCTTAAAATCCAAAAACAGGCCGGTGTGAACGACGTGCCGGTTTCGGTAAGTATTATTCAAAAAAACGGGCAAAAAAAGAATTATACATACATAATGAATTCGGATATAATTTTGGATAAATAATTTAGCAACATTCGCAATAAAAGGCGGTTTTAACCGCCTTTTATTTTATTTAAAAGCGTGTTAAGATTTAGGTGCGGGTTGATGATAAATTATTATAATCCAATAGAATAAATGATTGAAGGAGTAAAAATAAAAACGCTAAAAAGATTTTCCGATGACAGAGGTTTTTTTTCGGAAATTATCAAATTCGGAGAGGAAACTTTTTGCGAAGTCAAACAAACCAGTTATACGGAAACTTATCCGAGGGTTATCAAGGCTTTTCATTGGCACAGGAAACAATATGACGTTTGGTTTCCAGTCAGGGGAAATATGCAGATCGTTTTGCATGATATGCGTGAAAATTCAAAAACATTCGGCGAAACACAAGTTATTTACGCCGGAGAAAACAATCCGGCGTTAATCCTGATTCCGCCCCGTGTCGCTCATGGCTATCGGGTTTTGGGGAATGCTCCGGCTTCTCTTTTTTACCATACTTCCGAAGCGTATGATCCGCAAAATCCCGACGAAGAAAGGGTGTCATGGAATGATCCAAAAATCGGTTTTGATTGGGAAACTAAATTTAAATAATAAATAATAAACACAACGTTATTTATGAAACTTCTTGTTACCGGAGGAGCGGGTTTTATTGGCAGCAATTTTATCCATTACATTTTAAAAAAATATCCGGATTATGAAATTGTTAATCTAGATCTTTTAACGTACGCCGGTAACCTGGAAAATTTAAAAGAAATTGAATCCCACTGGGGAGGAACAAGTTATAAATTTATAAAAGGGGATATAGCGGACGCGAAACTGGTGAATGAGTTGATGAAAAACGCGGACGCAGTCGTTAATTTTGCCGCTGAATCGCACGTGGACCGCTCTATAATGGATGCCCGCGCTTTTATTCATACGAATATCGCCGGAACTCATTCCTTGCTTGAGGCGGCAAAAAATAACGGAAACAAGCGTTTTCACCATATTTCAACCGATGAAGTTTTTGGTTCATTGAAGCCGCTGGAACCGGCTTTTAATGAAAACACGCCATATAATCCTCGCAGCCCTTATGCCGCTTCCAAGGCGTCTTCCGATCATCTGGCGCGCGCTTATTTTCACACTTATAACTTACCGGTTACAATTTCCAATTGTTCCAATAATTACGGGCCGTATCAATTTCCAGAAAAACTTTTCCCTTTGTTTATCACAAACTTACTTGAAAATAAAAAAGTTCCGCTTTACGGCGACGGATTAAATGTGCGCGACTGGCTATACGTGGAAGATCATTGCCGCGCCATTGATTTAATAATTCAAAAAGGCAAATTAGGGGAAACATACTGCATCGGAGGCAATGCTGAAAAGACAAATAAAGAGGTGGCTTGCAAAATACTGGAATTAATGAAAAAAGACGATTCACTGATTGAATTTGTCAAAGATCGTCCCGGACACGACAAAAGATATGCCGTTGATTTTTCAAAAATCAGACAGGATCTCGGATGGGAACCAAAAGTTTCATTTGAGGGTGGCTTGCGAAAAACTATTGAATGGTATGAAAATAACAAGGATTGGTGGAAAAAAATAAAAAACGGCAAATATCAGGAATATTACGAACAAAATTATTTAAATCGATGAATGGAGAGAGCGCGGCGCGGTTGCGTTGCGGCTTGTGAAAATTTTATGCGCGCAAAAAAAATATTGCTCGGACTAACAACCACTCATTCTTCTGATTGGAGAAAAAAAATTGAAGAAATTTGCGATTTCGGCATCAGTGAAATCTCTCTTTTTTTGACTGGTCTGGAAAAAAACGAACGGGAGGAATTGTACGCCCGCCTGGAAAAAACTCCTTTGAAAAATATTCCACACGCGCATCTGAGAACCGATATGACGCCGGAAGAAATAGATTATTTGACAAAAAGGTTCAATACGGCTGTTTTTAACTTGCATCCTCCGCAAAACTGGCCGCTTATTCATGACTACTCCCCTTATTTTTCTTTTATTTATCTGGAAAATGTCGGGCAACTTCCCGATGAAAAAGAACTTTCCCAATTTGCCGGCTTATGTCTTGATTTCAGTCATTGGGAAGATTATGCGCGCCACGATAAAAATACGTGTGATGTCAAAAAAGACAAACTTAAAAATTTGGCAACCAGATTTCCAGTTGGTTGCTGCCATGTTTCATCCGTAAAAGATCGGGCGTTTCAAGATCCGCTTGATGGAAAATGGAAATTTGACGATCATTATTTTACGGAATTGCGCGAATTTGACTATATCCTAAAATATCTTTCATATTTGCCGGAATTGATAAGTTTGGAACTTACAAATTCAATTGAGGAACAGCTGAAAGTCAAAAATTATTTGGAAAAAATCATCGGTAATAATCAGTAAATATTTTTTTATGAGGCCGCGTGTTGAAAAAAAAATCAAGGTTTTAGTTATCGGCGCCAAGGGAATGCTCGGGCAAGAGTTGGCGGATATTTTTGAAAAAGACGGAGATTATGAAGTCTTCGCGTGGGACAAAGAAGAGCTGGATATTACCAAAGAAAAAGAAGTGGATTTTAAAGTCGGGAAATTAAAACCGCTTTTTATTATCAATGCCGTCGCTTATAACGCGGTGGACAAAGCCGAAGATCCGCAAGAATTTAAAATCGCCAAAAAATTAAACGGCGGCGCTCCCGGTTATTTGGCGAAAATCGCGAAAAAAACAGGCGCTACGTTCGTTCATTACTCCACTGATTATGTTTTTGACGGAGAACCAGATATGCCTGAACCGAAAGGGTGTTCGCGTTCCTGTTTTTCCTGCACTCTTCACAAAAACTTCAAACCCCAAATCGGCTTTGACGAAAACGCCAGACCTAATCCAGTCAATAATTATGGAAGATCAAAGCTTTTGGGGGAGAAAAACGTTCAAAGGAACTCAAAAAAATATTATATTATCAGACTTTCAAGGCTTTTCGGAAAACCTGGCAAATCACAAGAAGCCAAAAAGAGTTTTTTTGACTCCATGCTGGAATTTGGCAGAAACAAAAAACACAAAGAAGCGCGCGTAATTGACGAAGAAATAAGTTGCTTCACTTACGCTCCCGATTTGGCCAAAAAAACCAAGGAAATGCTTGAAGCTAAAAAGCCGTTTGGAATTTATCATATCGTCAACGAAGGCGCTTGCACCTGGCATGAAGCGGTATTGGAATTGTACAAGCAAAGCAAAATAAGGAAAAAAGTGATTCCAATCAATTCCGAAGATTTGCCGCGGCCGGCGCGAAGGCCGTATCACTCGGCGCTTTTAAACACCAAACTTCATCCGCTTCGCGATTGGAAAAGCGCCTTGAAAGATTATTTGCGGGTCTTGAAAAAATAAACGATTCGTATTAAGATGAAAATTAATAAGGACATTAAAAATGAGCAAAAAAAAACCATCAAGGAGGAAAGTAATGAAAGGAATCATTTTGGCGGGCGGAAACGCCACGCGTCTTTATCCTTCCACTATCGTGACTTCAAAACAATTGCTGCCGGTTTACGATCGGCCGATGATTTTTTATCCGCTTAACACTCTTGTCAAAGCGGGCATTCGGGATATTTTGGTCATTGTCTCTCCCGAACACGCCGGCGATTTTATGACCGTTGTGGGTGATATTTTTGAAGACACGGAAATCAATATTTCTTTTCGCTTGCAAAAAGTTCCGCGCGGATTGCCGGAAGCGTTCATACTCGGAGAAAATCACATTGACGAAAACAACGTGACGCTCATTTTGGGAGACAATATTTTTGAAGACGATTTTTCCGCGATAATCAAAAACTTTCGTTCCGGCGGGCATATTTTCGTTACTGAAGTTTCGGATCCGGAACGTTTCGGAGTGGTGAAATTCACTCCCGGCGGCAAGGCTGAAAAAATCGTGGAGAAACCCAAAAAATGGATTTCTAATTATGCCGCTACCGGATTGTATGTGTATGATTATCGGGTGGTTGAAATTGCCAAAAAAATGAAACCTTCAAAAAGAGGAGAATTGGAAATCATTGATATTCACAACTGGTATCTTCGCAAAGGAGAATTGGACGTTACCAGTTTTCAAGGCGCTTGGCTGGATGCTGGAACGCACGATTCGCTCATGGAAGCCGGCTTGATTGTCAAAGAAAAAAGGATGAAAGAAAATTTTCATCCGATTATTGAAGAAGCTATCGCAAAATATTGCGAAGAACGCAAAGAAATAATCAAAAAAATAATTTGATTTTCCCAAACTCCGCTTAATTTTATTGAGCGGAGCTTTCCATTTCGCGCATCATATCGCATTTTAATTTTTTTATTTAAAAAACTTATGCGCATCAAGAAAGCTATTTTGCCGGTTGCCGGATTTGGCACAAGGTTTTTGCCGGCCACCAAAGCCCAACCCAAAGAAATGCTGCCGATTGTTGATAAGCCGGTTATTCAATATCTTGTAGAGGAGGCGGTGGCTTCCGGAATTGAGAACATTATTTTTGTCACCGGCCGCGGCAAAAGAGCGATTGAAGACCACTTTGACGTTTCTTTTGAACTTGAAGAAACGCTGGTGGAAAAAAATAAACACGATCTTCTTGGAGAAGTTCAAAAAATTTCCAATTTGGCCAAATTTTCTTATGTCAGACAACCTATGCCATTAGGAGACGGACACGCCATATTGCAAGCGGCTCATATAGTCGGCGACGAACCGGCTTTGGTGCTTTTTGGAGACTGTTTGTATGACAGCGTTGTTCCGGCCGCCAAACAATTAATTGAAATATACGAAAAGTACGGCGATAGCGTCATCGGACTCAGTCAGGTGGATGCAAATGAAGTTTCCAAGTTTGGAGTTGTTGAAGGGGTGAAAATTGACAAAAATGTTTATGAGATTAAAAACATAGTTGAAAAACCGAAACCGGAAGAAGCTAAATCCAACCTGGTGGCGGTCGGAAAATATATAATTACTCCAGAAGTTATGAGAATATTAACGGATATGAAATTTGGAAAATCCGGAGAAATTCGCTTGGCGGACGCTTTTGAAATAATGCTTCAAAATAACCGCCCGCTTTACGGAAAAGAATTGGATGGAAAGTGGCTGGACACCGGAGATAAATTCAATTTTTTGAAAGCCAGTATCAGTTTCGGACTCAAACATCCGGAAATCGGCGAAAAACTGAAAAGATACCTTGAATTTTCCAATAAATAAACTGTTATGTATTGGATTTATCTTGCCATTTTTATTTTGATGGTTTTCGCCCCCGATATCATCAGGAGAGATTTTCAATTTATCGGCGAGGAGCGCGCGGAAGAACTGTTCATTCTTTTTGTTGGCATTATCGGTTTTTTGATTTTTCTTCGCAAGGAAAAAAATTTAAAAATAAATTTGGAAAAATGGATAAAAATCCAGAAAGAAGCCAATATTATTTCCCGCGACTTGTCCGCAACCTACAATTATGTCGGAGAAATGAACCGCAAATTGGATATTCTGAAAGAAATTTATCTCAATCCGCCAGAAACGCTGCCCATAACTCCCGCCATGGAACAAAAGGTTTTCGGTTTGATTTTTGACGCCCTCAAGCTTTTTAGCAAATCCAATCATTTCATAATCCGTTTCATTGAAAAAAAGAACGGAAATATTTTGCGGGAAATAAAAAACCGCAACAAACTTCCTTTTCAAATCGGCGCTGATTATCGTGAAAATATGAAAAACGGCGTTTTTGAAAATGAAAAATACACAGTTTTCAGCTCCTCGCGCGATCTAGACGGAATTGAAAGCCATATTATCATTTACAGGCAAAATCTGCGTCAAAAAATTAAAAATTACGAAGAATTCAAAATGCTGGCTTCCAGGACTCTCTGTCTTTTTGCTTATTCGGAAATCAAAAAACGCCGCAACTTTTCAAAAGATTGATTTTTTTAAATATAACTGCGCCAAATATTATGAAAGTGATTTTTGTTCAGTCGCTTAAAAACATAGGCCAAGCCGGAGAAATAAAAGAAGTTTCCGAAGGTTATGCCCGCAACTTTCTTTTTTCCAAAAAAATCGCGATTCCCGCGACTCAGGAGGCTGTTGCCCGCGTTCGGAATGAAAAAGAAAAGAAAGCGGCGGCATTGGAAGTTGCGCGAAAAGAAAACAGAGAAATAGCCGGGAAAATAAACGGAAAGCAATTTTTAATCCGCGCCAAGGGACACGGCAACGGCAAGCTTTTTGGTTCAATTGGAAAAAAAGAAATCGTTTGGGAGCTTGAAAAAGCGGGATTTGAAATATCTCCGGAATCAGTGAAGATGAAGTCAGTCATAAAACAGACTGGAAGCTATGCCACTAAAATAGATTTGGGGCGCGGAATCTGCGCCGACATTCAATTGATTATTGAAGCGGAATAAGTTATTATTATAAATAATCGACATTGTTTTAGCGGCATCCCGCCACAGGCGTGATAATCCGTGGAAATATATGAAAAAAAGGAAATACATTTTTGTTATCGGAGGCGTGATGAGCGGGGTGGGAAAGGGAATTACCACATCTTCTATCGGCGCTATTTTGAAAGCGCGCGGTTTTCAGATTACGGCCATCAAAATCGATCCATATCTTAATGTGGATGCCGGCACAATGAATCCGACTGAACACGGGGAGGTTTTTGTCCTTGATTCCGGTCTTGAAACGGATCAGGATATGGGGAATTACGAACGTTTTCTGGAAACCAGTCTTCCGCCGGAAAACTATATGACATCCGGATCTGTTTATCAAACAGTCATAAACAAAGAACGCAATTTGGAATATGAAGGGAAATGCGTGGAAGCGGTTCCCCATATTCCGCAGGAAATAATAAGCCGGATTCAAAAAGCCGCTGCCAAAGCGGACGCGGATATTGTTCTGATTGAAATTGGCGGCACGGTGGGTGAATATCAGAATATTCTTTTTATTGAAGCCGCCAGAATAATGAAACTCAAAAAACCGGAAGATGTTTTTTTTGTTTTGGTAAGTTATTTGCCGATTCCCTCCAAGGTCGGAGAAATGAAAACAAAACCGACTCAATACGCCGTAAGAACGCTTAATTCCTACGGAGTTCAGCCGGATTTTGTTATTGCCAGAAGCGAACGTTTTTTGGATCAGAAACGCAAAGAAAAAATAGCTCTTTCTTGCAATGTGCCGGAATCCTTTGTGATTTCCGCTCCGGACATTGAATCAATTTATGAAGTTCCGATTAATTTTGAACGCGACGATTTAAGTCGCCTGATCCTTAAAAAACTTGGATTAAGACCGAAAAAAACCGACTTGCGAAACTGGTATGATTTGTTGGAAAAAATAAAAAACCCCGAGAAATCGGTAAAAATCGGAATTGTCGGAAAATATTTCGGCACCGGTGATTTTATTTTGAGCGATTCTTATATTAGCGTTATTGAAGCGTTGAAACATGCCTGCTATAAACAGTCGCTTAAACCTGAAATTGACTGGATAAACAGCGAATTGTTTGAAAAAGAGCCGGAAAAAATTGAAATGTTAAAAAATTACGGCGGCATTTTGATTCCCGGCGGTTTTGGCTCCCGCGGCATTGAAGGAAAAATAAAAGCCATTGAATATTGCCGCCTGAACAAAATTCCGTATCTGGGTCTGTGTTACGGCATGCAATTGGCCGTCATTGAATACGCGCGCCATGTTTTGAATTTGGAGGGCGCGCACACAACCGAAGTTGATCACAAAACGAAATATCCCGTGATTGATATCATACCGGAACAAAAAAAGAATCTGGAGGATAAAAATTACGGAGCCACGATGCGTTTGGGCGCGTATCCAGCCGCGTTGAAAAAAGGAACAATAGCATTTGGCGCTTATGATAAAACGAAGATTTTTGAACGGCACCGCCATCGCTGGGAAGTCAATCCCAACTATGTTGAAAAAATGGAAAAAGCCGGCTTGGTTTTTTCCGGAAAATCTCCCAACCGCAAATTAATGGAAATAATGGAGTTGCCGGAAAGCGAACATCCCTTTTTTCTTGCCACCCAATTTCATCCTGAATTTAAATCCACTCCACTTGAACCACATCCTCTTTTTTTGGAATTTATTAAAGCTGGCGCGAAAAATCTGAAAAAATGACTCTTTTTTAATTTTTTAATATTTCTAATAAAAATATGCGGAATAAAAAAATGATTATTACTGTGATTATTATCACGGTCCTGATTTTTATTTTGCTGGCTATTTTTGCATGGATCAATTATTGGATTCCGAACCAAAAGAGTTCTGTTGATCCAGTCAGACCTCTTTCGCGCAGTTCTGATCTTTGCGGGATGGAAAATTGCCATGGCCTGGACATATCCTGCGGATCAAACATCCCTAATGCTTGCACGGAAATTTATATGGCGGGAGATAACTGCCGCCAGTTCGCGGATTGCCGGATTATTAACGGAAAATGCGCGCTAAAAACAACGCCACAGTTTGATAATTGCAAGGCCTGCGTAGAAAAATGCGAACGAGATTTTGTCGGCGATCAGATCGGATTTTTTCAGTGCGAAAGTAATTGCGGACGCGATTAATGCCGCAAAAGGCGTTTCCGCGTTAATTTTACGGCTAAAAATAAATTTTGTCCAAAGGCGATTGAACAAACATAATTGAAAAAATTTTTGGATATGGATTTTTTGGATTCGCTCCAAAAACAAGCAGGGCATCTCGCAGGGGTTAATTATTAGTTGATTAAATGGCAACTATTTTAACTCAAAAAGCGAGATGTCTTTTGTTTTAAAGGAAATTGCATTTCAGATTTGAATGTAGGAACATGGATTTGACAAAAATTGATTAATATGTTAGATTATCAGACTGTCGGGTTGAATAAAGAAATTAATCAAAAAGGCCTATTTATATGGACAAAAAAACAATTATTGGCATTAATAATTACCAAGGAGTTTTGGAAATGATGCTGGCCAGACTGACTGAACGCCATCGCGAAATAATTAAAATGCGTTACGGAATTGGCGCTAAAAAGGCGCAAACATTGGATGAAATCGGCAAAAAATACGGTGTAACCCGCGAACGCGTAAGGCAAATTATCAGCGAATCTTTTCGCAAGCTCAGAAAACAAGATTTTCACCCATCTCTTCAGGAAGTGCGGGAAAATATTGATTTTACAATAAATAAAAAAAGTGGTATAATTGAAAAAAGCGAAATTGAATTATTGCCGGAAAAAGCAGACGAACAAGAAAAAAAATCGCTTCGTTTTTTTCTTGATTTTTTTGAGGATTTTGCGCTTTATGAAATAAAAGATGAAATGAAGCGTTCATATGGAAATCGCGGATTTGATCTTGAAAACTGGAAACGGATAAAAAATCACGCGAAAGAAACTTTGGCAGAAACGCGCCATCCAATGACTGGCCAAGATCTTTTTCGAGAAACTTTCAAAAGAAAAATTGGCGTTGATGAAAAGATTTTTTTTGATTTTCTTGAGGTTTCAACGGAAATAAAGAAAAATAATTTTGGAAAATGGGGTTTAAAAAACTGGGAGGAAATCACGCCCAAAGGAACGCGGGAAAAGATTTATCTTATTCTCAAAGAAACCGGACATCCGCTTCATTTTACGAAAATTGCCGAATTGATGGACATTCATAAACTAAACAAGCGAAAAACGCACGCGCAAACAGTGCATAATGAACTTATTAAAGACAAAAGGTTTGTTTTGGTGGGACGCGGAACATACGCTCTTTCAGAATGGGGATATAAACAAGGAACAGTCAGGGAGTTGGTGGAAGACATTTTGAAAAAAAACGTCGCACCCATGCGCCGCGACGAAATTTTAAAAAAAATTCTGGATATGAGACAGGTCAAAAAATCAACCGTTGTCATCAATCTTAATAATTTTTTCGAGCGGGTTGGCAAAGACCGCTACGCCGTGAAAAGCAAATCATAGCTATCCTTCATAAGGATTGCCTGAATCTTTTATTTCATCGGTTAAAACAAACAAAAATATCGGATCGCGACAACGATTGCTAAAAAACAAAACACAGATGGATTTTATTTTTTCCACATTTAAAGAATTTTTTTTAACGGCAAAAGTCATCGGCGAAACTTTTTACTATGTCTGGTTTCTGGTTTTTCCGGTGGCTTTTTATTATTTATTCAAGCATTTGTGGGTAAAATTCGTCCAAAGAAAATTTTCGGCTTCCATTGAGTGGACGCTTTTGGAAATCATTCCGCCCAGAGATATTGAAAAAAGCCCGAAACTCATGGAATCTCTTTTCAGCGGATTGTCCGGCATTTTGAAAAGTCCGAATGTTTTTGAAGAATATCTGGACGGATATTTAACGCACTTCTTCAGTTTTGAGCTGGTAAGCGACGAGGGAACGGTTCATTTTTATATCCGGACGCCAAAAATTTTTCGCAATCTGGTGGAAGCCCATCTTTACGCCCAATATCCAACACTGGAAATTACAGAGGTTCCGGATTACGTTGACAATGTTCCAAAAGTTATTCCCGATCGCGATTGGGATTTGTGGGGAACTGATTTTGTGTTGGTAAAAGATGATGCCTATCCCATACGGACTTATCTTAAATTTGAAGAAAGCGTGACGGGAAAGATGATTGATCCACTGGCCGGATTGGCGGAAGTGATGGGAAAAATCGGTGCGGGACAAAAAATCTGGTTTCAATACATCATTATTCCCGTCAAAGAAGATTGGTATGACACCGGATACGAGATAGTCAAAAAATTGACAGGGCGGGCCAAACAGGAAAAAGGAATTTTGGAAAAACTGCTGGTTGATATCGGGGATGTTTTCAGCAATTTTTTTCGCGCTTTTTGGGGAGAATTTAAATTTTCTGAAGAAAAGAAAGAAGAAATGCAACCCTTGGAATTTCGCTTGACGCCGGGAGAAAAAGACATTCTTAAAGCCGTTGAAGAAAATATCGGCAAAAATGTTTTTAATGTAAAGATGCGTTTTGTTTATCTGGGACGGAGGGAAAATTTTAATAAATCAACCATCTCCGCTTTTATGGGAGGTATAAAGCAATTTGCCGACCAAAATCTCAACAGCTTTAAACCGCACGACCCCTCCAAAACTTACGCGAGTTTTCTTTTTGCAAAACCGCGTCTCCAATATCGCCAGCGTAAAATTTTCCGACTTTATAAAGACCGCGATCCGGAAGGAGCGATGTTTATTTTGAGTACCACGGAACTTGCCACGCTTTACCATATGCCGGATATGTCGGTATTGGCTCCTTCCATCGTGCGAGTGGACGCGCGCAAAGGAGGCGCGCCGGCCAATTTGCCGGTGGAATAAACGCGCGCAAAATACGCATTGCGAAAATCGCGATTTTAAACATATTTTAATCTAAAATTTTTATGTCTGACATAACTTTTTTCGCCAAAACAAATTTTAGAAACCAAGAAAGGGTTTTTGGCATCAAAACCGATGATCGTCGTCGCCATATGTATATTATCGGCAAAACCGGCATGGGCAAAACCAACCTTCTGGAAAATATGATAGTGCAGGATATTCAGAAAAATCTCGGCGTTTGTTATGTGGATCCGCACGGCGACACGGCGGAAAAACTCATAAAATCCATACCCTCAAACCGCATTAACGATGTTATTTATTTCAATCCGGCCGATATTGATTATCCAATCGCCTTCAATGTGATGGAAAAAGTGGATCTGGCTTATCGTCATCTGGTCGCTTCCGGCTTGGTTGGCGTTTTCAAAAAAATTTGGGCCGATTCATGGGGGCCGCGGCTGGAATATATTTTGCGCAACGCCATTTTGGCGCTTTTGGAATATCCCGGCAGCACTCTTTTGGGCGTTACCCGCATGCTGGTGGACAAGAAATACAGACAAAAAGTTGTGGATAAAATCACCGATCCGGTGGTAAAATCATTTTGGGTGGACGAATTTACCAAATGGAACGAACGCGTTTTGCAGGAAGTTATTTCCCCGATCCAAAACAAGGTTGGCCAGTTTCTTTCCAGCGCGCTTATTCGCAATATTGTTGGCCAAACACAGTCGTCTTTTGACATTCGGGAAATAATGGACAACAAGAAGATTTTGATTCTTAACCTTTCCAAGGGTCGGATCGGCGAAGATAACAGCGCGCTTATTGGCGCCATGATGATCACTAAAATCCAACTGGCCGCGATGGCGCGGGTGGATATGGATGAAGAAAAAAGAAATGATTTTTATTTATACGTGGATGAATTTCAAAACTTTGCCACTGAGTCATTTACGAATATTTTGTCAGAAGCCAGAAAATATCGCCTGAATCTGATTCTAGCCAACCAATACGTCAATCAAATTGAAGAAAAAGTGAGGGACGCTATTTTTGGCAACGCGGGCACGTTAATTTCTTTTCGAGTGGGAGCGGCGGACGCGGAATTTTTGGAAAAGGAATTGTCGCCTGTTTTCATTGCTAATGATTTGGTGAATCTGCCGAAATACAATATTTATCTCAAACTGATGATTGACGGAATTGCCGGAGACGCTTTTTCGGCTAAGACGCTTCCGCCCGTTCAACTTAAAGACACGCTTGCCAACGAAGATAAAGTCATTCGTGTTTCACGCGAACGCTACGCTTCCAGCCGCGCCGAAGTGGAAGAAAAAATCAACCGCTGGAGTGGCATAGCGATAACAGAAACAGCTGTTCCCGCGTCTTCAAAAACTGCCGCGCAACAAAGCGAAAAAGAAACTGAAATCAAGCAACCAGTAATTGAAAAAAATTTGCATGATGCCAAATGCGACAATTGCGGAGTGGATATTAAAATTCCTTTCAAACCCGATGGACAGCGTCCGACTTTTTGCAGAGAATGCCTCAAGGATTATCAGCGCATGATGGCAAGATCAATAAACAAAAAAGAAAGCGCGGGAACGGAAAATATAGAAAAAACCAGACCGAAAGAAATTGTTTTTCCCGAAAAAACGATGGATCGAAAAGATAATATCAGGCCAAAGTCATATATTCCGCGCGAAACACCTATTTCTCTTAAGCAAATGAGTTATATCGCGCCAAAAAGATTTAAACCGCAAAAATCAAAACCGGATATTGGAGCGATACGCAACATTATTAGCAACGCAAAAAAAGAGAAAAGCGATCCTTTTTAAACTTTTCTTGTTTCAAAGGTTAACTTTGTTTAAGATTCCGTTTTTTACTGTTAATCACAAAACATGAAATTAAAAAAGAGCAAAAAAAGAGTGATTGTGGCGATGTCTTCCGGCGTGGATTCATCGGCGGCGGCGGCGTTGCTCAAAAAGCAGGGCTATGAAGTGGTGGGGGTTTTTTTTCATTTCTGGAAAGAGCCGAAACAGGACGCGCTTCGCGAAAACAAATGTTGTTCGCTGGACGCTCAAATTGACGCCCGCAAAGTGGCCCGAATTTTAAACATTCCCCTTTACACTGTTAACGCGTCCAAAGAATTTAAAAAAAAGGTGGTGGATTATTTTTTGTCGGAAAATAAAGCCGGAAGAACGCCCAATCCGTGCGTAGCATGCAACGAAAGCATTAAATTCAACTTCCTTTTTCGAAAAATGCTGGAAATGAAAGCGGATTACGTGGCTTCGGGACATTATGCCATAAAAAAACAAACAGCGAATGGCAGGGGACAGACGGTTTATAAATTATTTCAGGGCAAAGACAAAGAAAAAGATCAGACATATTTTCTGCATAATTTGACGCAAAATCAGCTGGCAAAAATTTTGTTTCCAATCGGCGTTTATAAAAAACAGGAGATAAGATTATTGGCGAAAAAAATGAAACTGCCGGTTTTTGACAAAGACGATTCACAGGGACTGTGTTTTACTCCCGAAAAACATCCGTCAGAATTTTTGCGGCGCCACTTAAGATTAAAAAAAGGCAAAATAAAGGATATTTCGGGAAAAGTCATCGGAATTCATGATGGTTTGCCGCTTTATACCATCGGACAGCGCCGCGGCATCAATATCGGAGACGCCGGGCCGTATTATGTCGCCGGCAAGGATTTGAAAAAAAATATTTTAATCGTTACTAATGACAAAGAAAATCCTTTTTTGTTTTCCAAATCATTGGAGGCAAAAAACGTAAACTGGATAACCGGAGTCCCGAAAACTCCATTGAGGGCGTTGATTAAAATACGCTACCGCCACCCGGCTTTTTGTGGTACAATTAAAAGAAAAGAAGCGCGCAAAACGCGAAACACGGATGACAAAACGTATTTTGTTGAATTTGACGAACATCAGAGGGCAGTAACGCCCGGTCAATCGGTTGTTTTTTACTCAAACAAAGGAGAGCTTTTGGGTGGAGGAAAAATAAAATAAAATAACAAATTAAAACATTCAATCAAAATTCATATGCAGGAACCAAACGTGGACAAAAAAGCCCAACTGAGAAGATTGGAATCTGATCTTTTGATTTTGCAGTCCGATTTTCGTAAAAATGAAAGAAAAAAAATTGATATTCAAATTGAATTGAAAAAAATAAAACATGAGAAAGACATATTAACGTCTAACATCCAGACCAAAGAGGCGGAAATAAAAAAAATTGATTCCAATCAATTTGTTATCAATGAAGACATCAAGGCGTTGAAGAAAAAAATCAATTTATTGTAACTTAATCATTAGACATGTTGCTTAATAAGGCATACCACAATATATGGTGTTTCAAATTTCATAATTACACTACATATTGTTGATTTTTGAAAATGAGCTTATAAAGCAACAACTCTATTTAATTAACCAATTTAGGAGTAATAATAAAAATCCTTTTATTTTACTACCTGATTAAAAAACATGTCAAAAGAACAAATGCCAGCCTTGGGGCAAAATCCAAAAAGAATAATCAATAAAAAGAGTTTATACAAAACATTGTTAGATAAGCCAGTAAATGATGGCACTCTTGGAGAAAAATTTAAAGAAAGTGTCATTAAAAAAAGGGTAAAGTTTCATTTTCCGGACCAGATATGGTCAGAAATTAGCTTGTTTAATATATTTTCTTGCTCTTTTAAATTTAATAGTTTGTGATTGTATCTCCAGACGTATTCTCCGAGGTATAAATGCAG
>JBBINP010000004.1:0-40358 GCA_037443825.1 Candidatus Moraniibacteriota bacterium | reverse complement strand
TGGAAGCTTTTTTCGCCGGATACATTCCAAAAACCAAACCAACCAAAACAGTAACTCCGGCAGCCAGAACAATTGACTGCCACGTAACAATAAATTCCCAGTCATGTCCCAATTCCTGAATAATAACCGCCGCCAAATAAGCAATAGAAATTCCCGAGATCACGCCTAAAATCCCTCCAAAAAAAGTGACAGCCACCGATTCAATAAGAAATTGAGAAATAATATGCGCGTTGCGCGCGCCTACGGCTTTTCTCAGTCCGACTTCGCGGATGCGTTGATTGACCGCGATTAGCATAATATTCATAATTCCCACGCCCCCAACCAAAAGAGAAATAGCGGCAATGGAGACCAGAAAATATTTCAGGATATTTGTCACATTGGAAAGCGTTGAAAGAGCTTGGGCAGTGCTGCGCACGGAAAAATCGTCTTCTTCCGCGCTTCCAATGTTATGTTGTTCGCGCAACGTGGATTTGACATCGACAATCACGCGATCAATTTCCTGCTCGCTTTCCGCCTTCAAGCGAATAAAATTCAAATAATCAATTCCGAGCAGTAATTTTTGACCGGTTAACAGAGGAACATAAACAATATCATCCGGATTGGAAAAAAGCGAAGCCGATCCCCTTTTTTCCAGAACGCCAATAACGACAAAGTTTTGATTTTTAAGCGTAAATGTTTTTCCGATCGGATCAAGATCATAAAAAAGATCCGCGGACACATTGGCGCCAATAACCGCTGTTCGCGCCAAATTTATCTCTTCTTCCGCGGAAAAAAACCTCCCGCTTTCAAGTTTTATGTTTTCCACGTTCAATAAATCGGAGCTTACACCCTGAAAAGTGACATTAAGAGAAATGTTTTTGAATTTAACCGCGGCATTGCCCGTAACATAGCCGGATCCGGCCGCGACGCCGGGCACATTGCGTTTTTTAAGCAATGCCTGCAAATCATCGTATTTAAGCGTTTTAACAATCGTCCCGAAAAGTTGCGCCGGCGGACCTTCTTCATCCGATGCTCCGGGCAGTATGCCGACAAGATTCGAACCGGCAATTTTAATCTGTCCCAAAATAATCCTTTGCGCGCTGGCGCCAATCGCCATAACAACAATAACCGCCATCACACCTATGATAATTCCAAGCATAGTTAAAAAAGAACGGAATTTGGCCGCCATTAAATTGTTATAAGATATTTTAATAGGATCTGACAAGCGCATAAAATTTGCTGGCGCGCTTTTTTTGCGCAAAAAACAAAAAGTGCGCTGGCCGCAAAAAATTATTTAAGCATTTCCCCCTCTTTAGCAAATCTTCTGTTTTGCACTGAAAAATCATGCGTAATCGCTCCGTCTTTCATTATAACAATTCTCTTGGCATGCTCGGCCGTGAATGTTTCATGCGTCACCAAAATAATCGTGTTGCCTTCTTCATTAAGACGCTGCAAGATTTTCATTACTTGTATTCCCGATTTAGAATCAAGATTGCCGGTCGGTTCGTCGGCAAAAATAATGCTGGGATTCATGACCAAAGCGCGCGCAATCGCCACTCGTTGTTTTTCTCCGCCAGACAACTGTCCGGAAAGATAATCGGCGCGATGTTCCATATTCACTTCCATCAGCGCGTCCCTGACTTTTTTTTCATTATTTATTTTTTTTTCGCGTTTCGCGTCATAAAGCAATGGCAGTTCCACGTTTTCAAAAACGCTGGTGCGCGGCAGAAGATTAAATGATTGAAAAATAAAACCGACTTTTTTGTTTCTGATTTTCGCCAATTCGTCTTCAGTCAAACTTTTTGTGTTTCTCCCTTCAAAAAAATACTCTCCGCTTGTCGGACGGTCCAAAAAGCCCAATATTTGCATGAGCGTTGATTTTCCGGATCCGCTCGGTCCCATAATCGCCACAAATTCCCCTTTTTTTACAAAGAAACTTACGCCGCATACCGCCTTGGTCGCCACACCTTCATTTTCATAAATCTTGCAAATATTTTGGGTTTGAATGATATTATCCTCCATACGTTATTTTCCTCATTATTGGATTGAATTTTCACAAAATCACGGCTGTGTTTTTGTGAAAGTCACTACCCTTTCTCCTTCTTTGATTCCTGAAAGAATTTCTATCATTCCACCATCTCCTTCCAATCCGGTTTCAACATATTTTTTTTCCGTAAGATTGTTTTTTTCATCAATCAATACTTCAACGTATTTCTTTTCGCCCTCATTTTTCACCGCCCTGAGCAAAACCATTAGTGTTTCCTTTTTTTCCGCCGCGCGAATGTCAATATTCGCGCTCATGCCCGGTTTTAGCCGCTCGTCCATGTCGGGAATATTCAATTTGACGCGATAATAAACAACGTCTTGTATGACAGTGGGGGCCGGATTAATTTCGGCAACATCCGCGTCAAATTTCTCATCGGGACCCAGAGAATCAAAATCCACCGCCGCCCGTTGCCCGACTTTTATTTTTACTATGTCAGATTCGGGAATATTCGCTTCAATAACGAGTTTTTTTATGTCGGCAACGGTGATCACCGCCGCGTTCGCACCGACCGTCTCTCCGGGATTAAAATCCCTTTTGATTACCGTCCCGTCAATGGGAGAATACAAATTCGTTTCATTGATTTTCCGCCAGACAATTGACACTCCCGCCTCCGCTATTTTAATTTTTGATTTTTGAGCTTCCTTTTGGTCATGATTATAATCGTCTTTTCTTTTTTTCATATTGTCCAGAATTTCATCCTGATATTCCAGTTCCTCCTTGGACTGAGTAAGTTCCGACCACAAAGTGCCAATATCCAATTCGACGATTTTTTGCCCTTTTTTCACTTCCGAACCAATATCCACAAAAACTTCTTTTATCCTGCCACTGTTTTTGAACGCCAAATCAAACTGATCTTCCGAGACGATTTTTCCCGTCGCTGAAACCGTCTGCGCCAAAGTTCCGCGCTTCGCGTCTTCAGTTGTATATTGAACATTTGGCTTTCGGGAATAAAAATAAAAAAATCCGCCCGAAACCGCAGCCAACATCATAATTATCCAAATGATGCGTTTTTTTAATTTAGCCATAACATAGATAAAATATTGATAATGGCAAATTTGATTTCATCGCAAACCGAAAATTACAGCAAATTTCCCTGTTTTTCCCTTTCGTCCAGCGCTTGATTTGCCAGTCTGTCAGCAATTTTGTTTTTTTCTCTGCCTATATGACTGAACGACACCTTTCTGAAATCCAGCATCAGATTCCACGCTTCCAGAAACAATTTCTGAATATTTTCTTCCTTGATTTTGTATTCGTGCCTGAGTTGCTTGGCCACAAGCTCGCTGTCCAAAAAACATTTCACCTCGGCGTTTTTTGTTCTTTCCCCGCCGATAATCTGTTTGATTTTTTTTAACCCAAAAATCACGGCCTCATATTCGGCCTCGTTATTGGTTTTTTCGCCAATAAAATGGCCGTATTGCTTGCGAAGCGTTTCTATATAAACCCCTACCGCCGCCGGTCCCGGATTGTTGCGAGATCCGCCGTCCGTGTACATTATAATTTCATCCGCCATTTTTTTACTTTAACACTATTTCCCCAAAATTACAAATATATTTAAAACTTCTGATTACTTAGCGTTTTCTAAAAAAACAATGGCGCAAAAAAAATCTTGCGCCTTATCCGCTTTTTACTTTTTCCGATTATTTGATTTTTTACAAACCGTATTTTACTTTATTAGTATTATGTTCTTCAATTGTTCTGGAAAAAACGGTTTTTCCGCTTTCCGGATCGCTCAAAAAATAATTGTACGCCGAATCCCGCGAATAAACAACGGCTGAAATAGCCGACATTCCCGGATTGCCGATAGGCGCCGGCGGAAGACCTTTGTTAAGATAGGTATTGAACGAAGAAACCGTCCGCGTGTCTTCAAAAGAATATTGCTTTTTATTTTCTCCCAAAATATAAGCTAGAGTGGCGCAGCTCTGAAGCGGACGATCTTCCTTGATCCGCTTCCAAAAAATACCGCTCGCGATTTTCCTGTCTTCGTCCGTCCGCACTTCTCCTTCAATTATACTGGCCAAAATGACAACATCGCGAATGGTTCTGTTTTGGCGCTGAATTTCGTTTTTTATTTCCGTATTAATTTTATTGTCAAAATTGTCAAGCATTTTCTCCACTATCGCTTCCGGCGAGGTGTCTTTGGAAAAAAAATAAGTGTCCGGAAAAAGATATCCTTCCAGCGTCGCGACGTTTTTTTGCTGAAGAAAAGCGTAGCGTTTTTTCAATTCCTCCGGATTTTCCGCTATTTCAAGAAAACCCTGTCCATCAAAGCCATTGACAGACAAACGTTCCGACATTTTTTTGCTTCCCCATCCTTCGGGAAACGTTATTTTCACAAAATTCTTTCTTTCCGAAGTAATGACAGAAGCGATTTCCGGAATTGTCATTTCGCCGCTTAAAAGATATTCGCCCGGAAGAATTTTCCCCGACAAGCCGCGCGTTTTGAAATAATAATAGAAATAAATACGGCTGGCAATCAAGCCCCCGCTTTCAAGCCGCTCGGCAATATCCGGATTTCTTTCCCCCTTGGAAATTTCAAAAGTTTTTGTCCCGCGAAAATCACCCCGTGAAAAATGCGCCTGCCGGTGAAAATAAAAAAATCCTCCGATGAGAACAAAAACAATTAAAACAACCGGAGTGATTTTTTTCATAATGCCGATTGAAAATTTTTCCATCGTAATAAAAATATGTTTAATCTTATCCCGCCACGCTTTCTTCCCTTTGCCGCCTCGTATTTTTTCATGATTCCAGCACAAACGGCACAAACGAAAAACCCGGATATTCTTCTTTATAAAATTCTTTTTCTCCCTTTTTTTCCACAAACCAGATATCGTTATGCACCGGAATCACCATTTTTCCCCCGATTTTCAACTGATCCCTGAAAGTTTGAGGAATTTCCTCCACCATGGCGGAAACTAAAATCCGGTCATAGGGAGCGTTGTCCTCAAAGCCCTCATTGCCATCGACGCAATGAAATTCAGCAATGCCCTTTTTGACAAAACCAAATTTGTCGGCGTTGTTTTTTCCAAATTCGCAAAGATTCGGAATTCTTTCAATCGCCGTCACTTTTCCTTTTTCTCCGACAATATAGGAAAGCAGAGCCGTAGTCCAGCCGGAACCGCTTCCGATATCCAGAACATTATGGCCGCGCCACGGATCTAAAAGTTCAAACATAAAAGCCACTGTCAATGGTTGGGAAATAGTCTGCCCATAGCCGATTGGCAGCGGAACATTTGCTTCCGCTTCGCTTTCCAAATCATAAGGAACGAATTCAACGCGGCTGATTTCCGAAAAAGCGTCAATGATCAGTTCCGTGCGCAAATAACCGTCTTTAATAAGATTATTGACAAGCCGACTCATAAAAAAACGAAAATTAAAAAATTTACAAATTTTTACATCCGCTGTTTTCCTCAATTTAAGCGAAAAACTCCGAAGTTTTTAATTACGATTTTATTTTTTTCACCGTTTATAATCCCGTCACCTGAACCAGCAAATCCCGTTTGCGGGCGCCGTCAAATTCCACCGCGAAAACAGTTTGTTTTTCTGTAATTATAATTTTTCCTTTTTCAACCGGAAGAATGGCGCTGATTCCCACCAGCATTGATTTGCAATGCGAGTGTCCGTTACTCCTGCCGTCAGCCGTTTTGCTTCTTCTTAATTCAAAAAGATCATGATTATATTGATCGTCTATCGGAACAATTTTATAAAGCACGCGCATAAAATCCTGCAACAGCATGGGTTCATTGTGGTTAACCACTATACCCATCGTGGAATGGGGTGCGTATACCAAAACCTGCCCCTCTCTGATTCCTGAATTATCAATGACTTCCTGCACCTCGTCGGTGATATTGATGAATTCAATTTGTTTCGTGCTTTCAACCATTAGTTTTTGTTTATAAATTTTCATGCCAATCGTCCACAAAACCGCAAATCAAGAGTGAAACTTTACAGGCGTATTAACTATAAGACTTGCGAGTTCGCGTAATTTTTTTTATTTTTTAAAAACGCCAGAAACAGCGGCAACCGCCTTTCTGTCTAACGCGCCTGTGATTATTTTACCACATTTTGGATTTTTTATCAAATCCGCCAGCGCTTTAGCTGCTTTCAATTTGTGCTTCTCGGTGATTTTTCTTGTCCGCGCATCCAATACGCCACGAAAAATTCCGGGAAAAGCCAGGACGTTGTTAATCTGATTGGGATAATCCGAACGTCCGGTGGCAACAACAAAAGCGCCGGCTTTTTTGGCGTCTTCCGGCATAATCTCCGGCACAGGATTGCTCATCGCGAAAACAATGGCTTTTTCATTCATCAACTTGATATCTTCCGATTTCAACAAGTTCGACGCCGAAACTCCAATAAAAACATCCGCCTTTTTCAGAGCGTCCTTCAGGATACCTCTTATGTTTTTCGGATTGGTTGCGCGCGCGATTTCATCTTTCGCCCAATTCATTCCATCCTTTCTTTCTTTATGAATAACGCCGACACTGTCAATCAAAACAGTTTCGCGCGCGCCGTATCTGGCAAGAAGCTTCGCAATCGCTATGCCGGCCGCGCCGGCTCCGGAAATAACGATTTTGATTTTTTTTATGTCTTTTCCGGCAACTTTCAAGGCATTAATCAATCCAGCCAAAACCACAATGGCCGTTCCGTGCTGATCGTCGTGAAAAACAGGAATATCCAGTTCTTTTTTAAGGCGTTCTTCAATTTCAAAACATCTGGGCGCCGATATGTCTTCCAGATTAATGCCGCCGAACGTCGGCGCCAAATATTTTATTGTTTTAATAATTTCTTCCGTGTCCTGCGTGTTTAACACTATGGGAATCGCGTCCACGTTCGCCAATTCCTTGAACAACAGCGCCTTGCCTTCCATTACCGGCAACGCCGCCTCCGGACCGATATTTCCCAATCCCAAAACCGCGCTGCCGTCGCTCACCACCGCCACCGCGTTTTTTCTAATCGTATATTCAAAAGAAAGTTTTTTATTCCGCGCAATCGCCCTAGAAACTTCCGCCACTCCCGGCGTATACAAAACCGGCAAAGTGTTTTTGGTTAATTTATTTTTTGAGCGTACTTCTATTTTGCCGCCCGATTGACAGATTGAATTTAAAGCATTCATAATTTCAACAATAAACAAATGATTTTGAGCAGCTCTGTTTATCGGCGTATTTCCATTCGCAGTTCTTTTTCCAGCTTGGCGGATATTTTTTTCATCAATTCATCAACTTCTTCGCCTTCCAGCGTGCGATCATCCGCTCCGAAAATTATCCGAAAAGCGAAACTGGATGTTCCGTCGGCAAAATCATAAATATCAAAAAGGTCAACATCCAGCACCAAGTCGCCGCCGGCTTCCTGAATAGAACGCAAAATATCGTCCACCCGCGCTCCGCTTTTTGAAATCATGGAAATATCGCGCGTAACTGCCGGGTATTTCCTGATGGGATGATATTCCCTTTCACCTTCGGAAACGGAACGTAATCTCTCCATTTCAAATTCAAACATAGCCACGCGCCGATGAATGTCAAACCGCGCCAAAAACAGCGGGTTTATTTCCCCCACACGCCCAATAATTTCATTTCTTCCTTCAATTTTGATTTCCGCTCCGCGCTCTCTGTGCCACAAAAAACCGAATGGATCCGCGGAATTGGCGTTAAAATTGTCATAATAATGATTGAAAATTCCCAAACGCCCAAGAACAGCGTCAACACGCCCTTTAATTTCATAAAATTCAGGAGCTTTTTCTGTCTTTCCGCTTTTGTTTTCCCGAGTTTTTAAAACCAAAACACCGGCTAATATTAATTTTTCTTCCGGAAGGCCGGAATGGCGCGGATGATATGTCCGTCCGATTTCAAAAATTCTGACATCATCAAAATATTTCAGGTTTTCACGGATGTTTTTGAGCAAATTTGGAACAAGAGACACGCGCAAAAGCGCCAACTCTGGATTTATCGGATTATCAATTTCCAGATGTTCAATTTTGTCTATTTGGGCCAGATTCGCTTCCCGCTTGCCGTAAAAAGAATAATTATAAACTTCCGAATAACCGGCGGCGAATATTATTTTTTTTACTTCCTTTTCAAAAAGGCGCGCTTCATTGACGGGCGGAGTTTCCAAAAAAACCAGCGGAGCGGACGGTTTTATTTTTTCATATCCGTAAACGCGCCCGACTTCCTCAATCAAATCTTCCTGAGTTTTCAAGTCAAGACGGAATGTCGGAATTTCAACGACAATTTTTCCCCGCTTTTTTGACACATTTTTTCCGATTTTCAATTCAAAAGATTCAAGAATGTTTTTTATTGTTTTAGTTTCTATCTTTTTTCCCAATAATCTGCCGACGTATTCAGTGTCTAAAATTATTTTCCACGACTTGATTTTTTTGGGATAATTGTCAACAACATCAGCAACCCTGCCGCCGCCTTCGGACAGCAATTCAACCAGGCGCGCCATTGCCGATTCGGCCAAATTCGGATCCAGTTTTTTTTCAAAACGCAAGACCGCGTCCGTCGGCAAATTATGGCGCAATCGCGTCTGGCGAACGCTTGTGGAATTGAAATTGGCGGATTCCAGTATTATCTTCCGCGTATTTTGAGTTATTCCGGAATCCAATCCGCCCATCACTCCGGCGATAGCAACCGGTTGCTCATTATCCGCTATCACCAGATCGTTTTGGGTTAGTTTTTTGATATTCTCGTCCAGTAATTTTATTTCTTCTCCGTTTTTTGCCGGCCGGATAATAAGTTTTTTTTGCGTTTTTCGCGAATTTTGAAATTTAATATTTGCGATTTCCGCGCTTTTTATTTTATCAAAATCAAAAGCGTGCGTCGGCTGTCCCAATTCCAGCATAACGTAATTCGTCGCGTCAACGACATTATTAATCGGCTTAAAACCCAGTTTTTTGAGCGTCGATTGCATCCATTGCGGCGACTCTTTGATTTGAATGTTTTCCATTACGGCTCCGATATAACGCGGACAAAGATTGCGGTCTTCAATTTCCGCCCGCAGAGTTTTCTTTCCGGATACGGAAAGTCCGGAAAAATTATACTTCAACTTCCGCCCCTCCAGCGCGCAAATTTCCCGCGCCATTCCGACATGACTCGCCGCGTCATGTCCGCGGTTGGACAAAACGCCGATTTCAATAATCGCATCATCAAGATTCAGTAATCTGGACACGGGGATTCCCGGACGGGCGTTTTTTTCCAAAATCAAAATTCCGCTACGATCGGATCCCAAGCCCAATTCGTCTTCCGCGCAAAGCATGCCGGATGATTTTACTCCGCGAATATCAGCTTCACGGATAACCATGCCTCCGGACAAAATCGCGCCCGGCAGCGCCACCGGCGCTATATTCCCGACTGCAATATTCGGCGCTCCGCAGACAATATCCAGTTTTTTCGCGCCGATATCAATTTTCGCGATCCGCAGCTTATCGGCATTGGGATGTTTTTTAATTTCTAAAATTTTTCCCGCGACAACTTTGTCCATTCTTTTTCCGATTTTTTCAATACCCTCCACCTCAAAAGCGCGCGCTGTCAAAAACTCCGCCAATTGTTCAGGCGATTTTTTTGTGCCAGATAGTTTTTTCAACCAATTGTAACTGTATTTCATTTTAACTTGCGCCATTAAAACTGATTAATAAATCTCAGATCTCCGCTATGAAACAATCTTATGTCATCAATTTTATATTTCATCATCGCCAGCCGTTCCAAACCAAAACCCCAAGCAAAACCGTTGTATTTTCCCCGCGAATAACCGGAATTCACAAAAACCTCCTGATTGACCATGCCGGCTCCGCCAATCTCCAACCAACCGGCGTTTTGACAAGTTTTACAACCTTGTCCGCCGCAAACCGCGCAGGAAATATCAAATTCAAAACTTGGTTCCGTAAAAGGAAAAAAACTCGGCCGCAAACGAACTTTGATTTCTTTTTTGAAAAAACGCGAAAAAAATTGTTCACCGATATATTTAAAATTTCCGACATTAATATCGTCACCCACCATCAACGCTTCAAACTGATGAAATGTGTGTTCATGACTGGCATCCGACGCTTCGTTTCTAAATATTTTTCCCGGCGATATGACGCGAAAAGGCGGTTTGTGTTTTTCCATATACCTGACTTGCACATTGGAAGTTTGGGTTCTTAAAAGCATCCTTTTCCCGTTTTGATTTTTATTTTGGCGAAGCCAAAACGTATCCTGCGTATCGCGCGCCGGATGATCCTTGGGCATATTCAGAGCGTCAAAATTATACCATTCCGTTTCCACTTCCGGACCGTCTGCGATTTCAAAACCTAGAGACGTAAAAATATCTTCAATCTCATTTTGAATGAGAGTGAGAGGGTGCAAATATCCGCGTCTGACTTTTTCTCCCGGAATCGTAACATCAACCCGCTCTGTTTCGGCGTCAATTTTTTTCGCCCGCGAATCTTCTTCCTTTTTTTTCAGCGCTTTTTCAATCTCTCTTTTTACGGAATTTGCCAGCGAACCGATTTTTTTTCTTTCTTCTTCCGGCAAATCCTTGATGCCCTTGAGAATCCGATTGAACTCGCTTTTGCGCCCCAGATATTTAACGCGCAAACCATTCAGTTCATCCGTTGTTTTGCTCTGGCTGATTTTTTCCAGCGCCTGATTTTGAATATTGATAATAATTTGTTCCATAAAAACGTTTTGAATTTTTAAAATTTCACCCGAACCTGATTTTCACGAAATGAATTTTTCCAATCCTAAAAACAGCGCCATCATCCCGTCTGGTCAGAATTTTTTTCCATTCGCGCGTTTTTTGTCCGTTTATTTCAACCCCGCCTTGTTCAATTTTACGGCGCGCCTCGGAAATACTTTTGGCGTTGCCGGACAAAACAATGAATTCCGTCAGCTTGATTTCTTCTTTTCCTGCTTTCGTTTCCGTGATTTTTTCGGGCATCTTTTTTTCGGAAAAAGTGCGGACAAAATATTCTTCGGCTTTGCGCGCTTCTTTTTCGCCGTGATAAATTCTGGTTATTTCCCCGGCCAGCTTCAGCTTGGCGTCGCGCGGATTAAATTTTCCCGCCCGCATTCCTTTTTCCATTTCAGCCACGAATTTTTGAGGCGCGCGCGTGCAATGAATAAAATACTTGATAATCAAATCGTCTGGAATACTCATCGCTTTGCCGAACATATCATTAGAAGAATCCAAAATATTAATTGTGTTCCCCCAGCTGGAACTCATTTTGCGCCCATCCGTGCCTTCAATCAGATTGACCATCAAAATATCCTGCGGTTTTTGCCGGTAATGTTTTTGCAAAGCCCGCCCGGCCAACAAATTGAAACGCTGATCGGTGCCGCCAATTTCCAGATCGGATTTGATCGCAACACTGTCATATCCCTGCATCAGAGGATACAAAACTTCGCGCAAAGAAATCCTTTTGCCTTCCCGCAGACGTTTTTTGATGTTTTCCCGAGCGATAAATTCGGCCAGCGAAAATTGATCGGCTTGTTCCCCGATTTTCATATAATTTAATCCGTCCAGCCATTCGGAGTTGTAATGCGTTTCAACTTTGTCCATGTCCAAAAGTTTGGATGCTTGTTTGACATACGACTTCATATTTCTTTTTATGTCTTCCCGGGCAAGCATCGGTCTTTCAGCTTCTTTATCGGAAGTATCGCCAATCACGCCCGTAAAATCTCCGATAATAAAAACTATCTGATGCCCCAATTCCTGCAAATCGCGCAATTTCAACAAAGTCGCCGCCCGACCCATGTGCAGGTTTGGGCTGGTCGGATCAATTCCAAGTTTCACACGCAATTTTTCGCCTGACAACAAGCGTTTTTTAAGATGTTCTTTGTCAATAATTTCCGCTACTCCGCGGGTCAAAATTTCATTGATTTTTTCTTCTTTTTCTTTACCCATAAACAAAATGAAAAACAAAAATTTTTTTACAGCCCCAATTTCTTTTTGGCTTCTTCCGCCTGCGCGTCAGTGATTTGTCCAGTTTTTTTCATCATTTCCATGGCAGCCAAAATCTTATCTTTATTTTTGGACAAATTTTCCGGACTCATAACTTTTTGCATAAGACGCCGCCTTTCTTCCGGATTCATTTTTTCCAGTTTTTTCATCGCGACGCGCTGCAACATACCCATGCCCTGATTGCCGCCTAAACTTGTTTTTTTCTTGAATGGATTCCACATATTGATTTTTGCAAAAATATAAACATAGTTAAATTTTTTCAGAAAATACTCCGCCAATCGGCGTAAAAATTATTTTTTCGCCGATTGAAATTCATATATCGTCACCAAAAGCGCCGAAGCGATAAAAATAGATGAATAAGTTCCAAAAACCACCCCGATCAAAAGCGCCAGAGAAAAATGTTTCACAGATTCTCCGCCAAAAAAATAAATAGCCAGCAGAGTGATAACAACAGTCAAGGAAGTGTTAATGGAACGCACTAGCGTTTCATTAAGCGAACGATTGACGATGTCGGGAAATTTTTCCTTGCGCGAATCACGAAGCAAATTTTCCCGCGTCCGGTCATAAACCACAATCGTGTCATGCACGGAAAATCCGAGTATGGTCAGCAAAGCCGCAACAAAAGGAATTCCGACTTCTATGTTAAAAAAGTGTCCAAGCGCAGAAAAAACGCCAACGGTAATCAAAACATCATGAATAAGCGCGACAACCGCTCCGACTCCGTATTTCCACGATTCCACCGGTTGGGAAATTTTGCGAAAAGCCCAAGCAATATACGCCATGATACCGACTACCGCCCAAAAAATAGCCCAGAGCGATTTTCCTTTAAGTTCCTTGGAAATGGATGGATTGATAAAATCCACGCTCAATTCCCGCGCTCCTGGATATTTTTCGGAAATTTTCCGTAAAACTCTTTCATTGAGGATATCGTCTTCCGCGGCATAACGGATAATCGCAGAATTTTGGCTTGTTCTCTGAATTGTCAAACCTTTCAATTCCAGATCATTAAACGTTTCCGCGATTTCACCCGCGACCGGCGGCTGTCCGACAAAAAGAATTTCCATTTTCGTACCGCCCGTAAAATCAATGCCCAATTTCAAACCCCAGACCAACAAACTGACAACACTCAAGACCGTCAATGTGACGGAAAATACATAAGCGTATTTTGTTTTTCCGATTATATTAAACATCTGCGATTTTATTTACGGAATTATAAAATTAAAAACTTAAAAAATTATTCTTTTTTCCTCCCAACTCCAATCAACCAAAGTCTGTCGCGCATCCAATCACCTATCAGAAATTTAATAAGAGTCCGCGAAATTGTCACCGCCGTGAACATAGAAACCAAAACCCCGACAATCAGCGTAAAAGCAAAGCCCTTGACAAATCCCGTTCCTATTTCAACCAAAATAAGCGCGGTAATAATGGAAGAAACATTTCCGTCGCGAATAGATGTCCATGCGCGCCTGAAACCTTCGTCTAAAGCTCCCAAAATATCACGTCCGCGGAGAATTTCTTCTTTTGTGCGCTCAAAAATCAAAATATTGGCGTCAACCGCCATTCCAATGGAAAGAATAAAGCCGGCAATACCCGGAAGGGTCAGTGTTATTTGCCAGGGAGAAAAAGCAGACAATTTAAAAAGAGAAACCATAAACGCGGCATAAATAACCAGCGCCAGCGCCGCGATTAAACCCAGCAGGCGGTAATAAACTATCATAAAAACGGCCACCGCCGCCAAACCGATGAGTCCGGCTTTCAAACTTTTTCGCAACGACTCTTCTCCGAGAGATGCCTCCACGCTTTGCTGGGAAATAAGGGAGAGTGGCACGGGCAAAGCGCCTTCATTCAAGCGCTTTGTCAATTTCTTCACTTCTTCCAGCGTAAAATCTCCGGAAATGACCGCCTTGCCGTCCTTGATTTCCGATTGCACGGTGGGAGCGCTGACGATTTGTCCGTCTATATAAATCGCAACTTGTTTTTGCAGATTTCTTTTGGTTATTTCGGCAAAAAGTTTGGCGCCCTCTTCGTCAAAATCAAGCAGAACTTCCGGATTTCCCAAACCCTGATTGCTTGAAGAAATAGCGGCTTTTTTCAGATTTTTTCCCGTGAGTCCGGTGGAAACAAATTCCGGCTCCAGTGATTGATTGCTTTTTTTAGCTATCAAAATATGCGCGCTCTTAAATTCCCGATCATCGCCTTCTCCGCGCGTCTCAATGCGTTTTATTATGTGCCAGCCAAATTGCGTTTCCACCAATTCCGGAAAAATTTCGCCGTCTTTCAGGTTTTTTTCAAATATCACCGCCTCGTATTCAGGCACGAAAGATCCTTTTTTTTGAAAATCATACTCTCCGCCATTTTCGCGGCTGCCGGGATCTTCGCTGTTTTCTCCGGCCAGTTTCGCGAAATCTTCTCCCGACAAAGCCGTTTTTAAAATACTTTCCGCTCTGATTTTCGCCTCAGTGTTTATTTTGTCAAAAACATCCTGAGGTATTTCCGGCATATCTTTCTGTTCTTTAAATTCCAAAAAGGGCGTTTCGCCTATTCTTTTTTTCGCCTCATTGATGTCCCTGACGCCGGCAAGTTCCACTATCAAACGTCTTTCGGATCCCGATCTGGTGCTATAAATTATCGGCTCAGCCACACCCATGGCATTAACCTTTCTTTCAATAACATCTTGCACTGCTTCCATCGCTTCGTCTATTTGCTCTTCTTTAATCTGATTCATATCGGCTTTGTATTCCAAATGAATGCCGCCTTGAAGATCGAGTCCCAAATTTATTTTTAATTCCCGAAGTTTTTCATAAAACGGCGGATAAAATTTGACTGCCTGAGGATAAGCAATGAGTCCCGTTGCCAAAGCCAAAACAACAACGCCGGATAATTTCATCAATAATTTCTTCTGATTGTTCATATTTTCTATTATACAAAAAAAAAGCAACTTGACAATAACGCGTCTCCGGTTAAGCGCCAAGCGCCAGCTGACGCAAACTAAAACGAAGCGCTGAAAAATTACAGCGCTTCATTTGTTCATTCTTTATCGCGTTTTTTCTAAAGGTTGAAATCTGGAATGTTTTGTTGGATATTTTCCCCGATATTCAAAAATTGCTCCATTTGTTTTCCCCAATCAATAAAATTAACATCCACCGGAACCTTAAAATCATTGTCTGTCAGCGCCGCCGCGGAGCAATCATAAGACGCGCCTCCTAACTCCATTTCTTCCGCCCAGTTTTCCCAGGTCCATTTTTCAAAAGTGTTTTCATTTTGATTTTTTTCTCTCTGATTTTCGCCGAATTTTTCCATATCCTTTAAATTGAATTTTACACCTTCCTTTCCGCTCCAGACATAAGACCATTCGCCGTCGGTCAGCATCGTTCCCTTGCTCTCCTTGGAAGGATTTTGAATATCATCATAATTGAACCCGTCTATTTTTATTTTGTCTCCCTTGGCAATCATCGTCATTTGTCCGCTTTCCGGATCGTTGACAACGCATTTGACACCGGCTTTTTTCTGGATCCATTCCCTGATGCCTTCCCCAAGCGCTCCGCCGCCTGATTTTTTTTCATCATTGTTTTCATCCAGCAATATTTCATTGTTTAATTTTTTAATTTCTTTGTCCGTTTTTTTCAGGCCAATATAGCCAAAAAACAAAACTGCTCCTCCGATAACCAGGCAAGCCGCGAAAAATACGCCCAAAATCCAAAGCAATTTGCTGTTTTTTTTGACAGGCGCGGTTTTTTCGGAAGATGATGTTTGCCGTTCCGGCGGTTGTTGGGATTGTTGTTCCATAAAATTTAATTTGAAAATTATTATTTCCAGATAATATCCCCGATGGGGACGATTTTGCGCAAATTAGCAACATCCTCGTCAGATGATAATTTCATCCGCTTTGTTTTAATATACCCAAAAGAAACGTCCGGCGCAAGAAAAAGTTATCCACAGGTTGTTTTGTTTGCGCGGATACAATTTTTAAAATCACTTCTATTCCCTGATTTTTTTCTGGAAAAAACGGTAAAAAAAATAAAAAATTGTTCCTCCCAAAGCAACAAGGCCGGCAAAAAGAAAAATCTCCCGCCTTATCAGGGCGGAACTTGAATAAATGACAAAAAAAGCGAATGGCAATTCAGCCAGAAAGGTGGCTAACAGATATTTGCTGAAATTATAACGAATGATACCCAAGGTATAGCCGGCTATCTCGGAAGGTATGGCCAAACGGAAAAATAAAACCGTGATAAACTGCGAGTGCAAAGACATGGTTTTTTTGTAATATTCTATTTTCCTAAAAGAAGTGAAATGCTTTAATATTTTTTCCCGGGAATAAGAACCGATGAAATAAGCAAGGATGCCGCCGACGGTCCAGCCCGCGATGAGAAGCAAAAAAGTCGGAAATTTTCCCCAAACCAGAATCGCCGAAGGAACAAGCGGAACGCTGGTAAGAGGCGAGAGTAATACGGAAAAAGACGATATTCCAAGAAACAAAATCACCCCGAAAACTTTATTTTTTTCAAAATAACCGCCGAGATTTTCAACAGAATCCAAAATAATATTTTGAAAATAATAAGAAAACGCCGCGACCAGAATGATAACAATCAAAGCGAATAAAAATAAAGTTATTTTTTTGGCGTTCATGCGTTATATAAAAAAACTTATCTGCTGTTTTTCCGGCGGCGGAAAAGGACGGCGGGAGTTTTGAGGCAAATCAAAATATCCAGCCATAATGACCAGTTTTCAATGTAATAAATATCCAGTTTGTATTCGGTTTCAAAATCCAGGTCCGACCGTCCGGAAATTTGCGCCATGCCGGTAATGCCCGGCTTAATGGTCAGCAAGCGCCGGTGATATTCTTTGTATTTCTCCACTTCTCTCGCCTGGTGCGGGCGCGGGCCGACCAAACTCATTTCTCCTTTCAAAACATTAAAAAATTGGGGCAATTCATCAATGGAATAGCGTTCAATTATTTTTCCGACTCTTGTTTTGCGCGGATCGTCTTTTATTTTGTAAAGCGGGCCCTGCCGGACGCTGCGTTTTTCAATCAGTTTTTTTTCCAGTTCCAACGCTTGTCCCAGATTCTCGTTTTTGCGCGTTATGCAACACTCCCATTTCATATACCGAAATTTGTAAACAAAAAATTTTTTTCCGTCGTTTCCTATTCTTTCATTGCGGTAAATAATCGGCCCATTGCTGTCAATCCGGATGGCCAGCGCCGTTAAAGCCATAAGAGGCGAAAAAATAATAAGAAGAAAAAGAGAGCCAGTAATGTCAAAAACACGCTTGATAATACTCCCCCATCCCTCCAGCGGCGTGTTTTTCACTTCAATGATGGGATTGCCGTTCAGCATCGCGACCTCCGCGCGCGAAGAATGAAAAATAGTGGGCAGATATTTGAAATTAATGTTGTTAATGGAGCAATAATCAATAATTTTTTCCTGTTCCTGGTCGGTTACGGCCGGATTGCACAAAATTATTTCATCAATGCCTTTTTCCTTTTTTATTTCCTTGATGAAGCGGATGTTGGTGTTGTCAGTTTCTCCGATAATCCGATATCCCAGCGAAGGATTTTTTTCAATAACATTGCGAATGGACGCCATTTTGCCGTTGCCGCCTATCAGCAGAAGGCGATGCACGCCAATGCCTTTTTTGACCAGCAGAAATTTTTGGATTGAATGAAGAAAATAGCGCGCCGCCACCACGTAAAAAACAGTCAGAAACCAACCGGCCAAAATAATAAAACGGGAGGAAAACCATTCCCGTTTCAAAAAAATAGCGGCGACAACAACCACCAGACCCAAAGAAGTGGCGGCAAAAACGCGGAAAGATTCGCGCCAAAACCTGCGGGTTGAACGGATGACATAAAGGCCTTCAACGGCATAAATCAGAACGAGCATAAAAGCCACAAAAACAACCACTTTCAGGTATTGATCAAAAGGAAAATTATATAATTTCGGTTTAAGGGTGATGATCTGCGGAATGTTTCTGATCGCGAAAGCGCTGGCGGCGGCGCATATAATCATTAAAAAATCAACCGGAACCTGCAAGACGCTGAAAAATAATTCTGATTTTTTCATTCCAGTGGCAAAGCTCTGGCTAATTATTATCTAAATCCAAAATTTATCAAAGCAGACTGATAAGCTGAATTCTGTGCCGATTTTGCCTCCGACTGAATCGGATTTCAAAACGCGACAGCCATTTATCTAGCCCCGGCGTTGCCACCGGGGTCAAGCGTTATTTCCAATATTTCCTAGGGGAATATTGGACGCAAACTTGCACCCGGGCAAGGATTTGGCCGTTTCACTTCCATATTGCTATGGAACTCGCCCCGCCAAGATGACAGGGCGATTATTTTCTCGCGAAAATAATCGTCTCTGCTCGCACCTCTTATTTCCGCTCCATGGCGAAAATAGACGGGCGTTACCCGCTGCCTTTGTTCCGCAAAATGCCGGAACTGGGTGTTCAGACTTTCCTCTCCGCGCCGGCTTCCGGATAAAATCGCGCGCCGGCGATTTTGCTTTGAATCGCGCGGAAAAATTGAACGGAAATTGACGTTTCCGTAAAGTTTTCAGAATGTTTTTTTGGCTTCTCGTAATCCAAAAGTCGGAGCGGAGCGGCTGTCTTGTCTGCCTTGATAAATACTGGATTTAAAAGAGCTTTTTGCCTTATTTCGGGGTATTTTTTGTTTCTCCAATATTTTTTATCATACCTGATTTTTTTCATTTTGTCAAACGCGCGAAAACACTTTTGGAAAGCGTTTTTTATCTCTGAAAATAAAAAGTTGAAGATGCGTTCCGGCTTGTTTTTTTAAAGTCCGGCTTCTTTGTAATCGCGAAGAGACACTGTGGTTTGAAGCTGCGTAAAATTCGCTTTATTGTCATCCGGGCAATCGCCATTCGCGTCAGAAACGCAAACACGCATAACTATGGTAACTTTTCCCACAGTTTTAATTGGCGAATCAGAAGAAGAAGTAACAAAAAAATTGCTGTTGGGATTGCCAATGCTGTTGTTGAGAAGATTGAAGTTAGATAGGTCTGTGGCAGTCTTACAATCGGTTTTCGCATCATCATCCGTTTCGTTTCCATACGTCTTTTCCCCGTATTTAAGATCGCCTTTTTCAAATTTAAACTCAACGCATTTTCTTTGCGAATAATCGTAAACTCTGATTGTTTTATTATCACTACTATAACTAATTATGGTGCTTGTCCGTAATACTTTGGCGGCATAATTCATTGTTGACTGGGCGTTTTCCGTGTTTTTTTGAATTTTTTTGGCGTGATTATAGTTGGAAAAAATATTCGCAAAGAAACCGCTGACCGAAACCATAATCAACGCGAAAACAAAAGTGGCGACAATCACTTCCAAAAAAGTGTAACCGGCTTTGTTTTTCGCGTTTATTCTTTTCATTTTTTGTCAATAAATTAACTGGTTAATTCCGAAGCGCGGCGGACCTACTACCATTCCCGCAAAATAACTTCCGCGTACGCGCATTTGAAAACGGTTTTGCAATTTAACACGTCTTTTGGAGGATCCTGATTATTCCAACTTACAAAACTTGTAACAGTTGTCTTTTTTGTCCCGCTAGACACATCATTATTATTAATCACAATCCTTCTCGCGAATTTGCTCACACTTGCATCTGAAGAATCATCATGAGAATATTTATCCTGATTTTTATAATAAAGTTTGAAATCCAACGGATCATAAATAATGCTGTTGTCCGGATTAACTTTATAACTTCCTTTATTTTCAAAACCTTTATTATATTCTTTACTGTTGGCTATATTATTGTCCCTGATGTTCCGCACCAATTCCGTCCCTTCCTGCGCCAGTTCGGACGCGCCGATATGATCGCGGCTGTTGATTGAGTCATTCATGCTTTTGATAATCAGACTTCCGGTCGCCAGCAATCCCACCGACAGCACGAAACCGGCAATCACCGTTTCGCCGAGAGAAAAACCGCTTTTGACGCCGAATATGTTGTTTTTTACGTTAAAATATTGTTTTTTTGCTCTGAACATAAAGTTTTTTTATAAACTGTTTTTAAACGCCTTTTTACCGCTTTTTGCTTCTTATTTTTAAAAAGGCAAAAAATTAATTGCAAATACTAATGGCGCAATCAATCCGGCCCTTTTCTTCTTTGATTTTTCCCGATTTACAAGCGCAAATCGTATAATAAGTATTGTTTTTAACAACGACGTATCTTCTGTTTTGAGGATCTGTCGCGGTTGTTTCCAATGTTCCCCATGGAATAGAAAAAGTCGCGGGCAAATAGTTTGAATTATCAAATTTTACGCCATTTTTCAGAGTATAGGAAGCGTAAGTTTTCATGGAAGAAGTATTAGAACATCCACCCGCCTCTTCCTCATAATAGTGATATGAAACAGAATAATTGGAACTGTTAGCAGTCGCTTGAAAAACAAATCGGCACGGATATTCTCCGCTGGCCTCCATAGCTTTTCCCGTCAACGCCGCGTTTTGCGCTTCGCGAAGCGCCGCCGCCACTTCCTGCGCCGCCATTTCCACTTCCTTTTTTTCACGATTTTCCCGGCTCAAAAAAATCAGCGAAACGCCTGTCATTATTCCGACAATGGCGATCACAGTCATAAGTTCCAGCAAAGTAACTCCTTTTTTGTTTTTGATATTCATATAGCGATCAATAAAACAGCATTAAATAATATTTCAAAGACGGAAACATTTTTGGAATGAAAATAGCCGCCAAAACTCCCAGCGCCAAAAAAGGCGCGAAAGGCACTTGGCTTTTCATGGTTTTTTTCCGCGCGGCCAGCAAAACGACTCCAAAAACCGCGCCAGCGGAAAAAGCGCAAAACAAAACGCCCAGAATCGCCGGCCAACCGGCCAGAAGTCCGGCCAGAAGCGCCACATAGGCGTCCCCCATTCCCATCCAGCGCTCGCGCGAACCGGCGGAAAGCGCGAAAAAAAACAGGAAAGCGGCAAGACCCGCCAACGCGCCCGAAAAAATCCTGAATTGCCAGACATCCGCCGCCGGACGGAAATCGCGCCAGTCAAAAAAAAGATAAAAAATAACAGTCCAGCCGACAGCAATCCAAAGCGCCAGCATGGGAATTTCCATATATCGCAAATCGTAGGAAAAAATAACGATCAGAAGCGAAAAAACCGCCAAATAAAAAATAGTCAAAATCCAGCTTTCCGGATCGGAAAGCTGGAAAAAATATTTTCCGGTCAGCGCGAAAACAACGCCCGCCGAAAGTTCAACCAGCGGATAATGCCAGGATATTTTTTCCCGGCAATCGCGGCACTTGGCGGCCAAAAAAACAAAACTCAAAAGCGGAATGTTGTCATACCAGCGTATTTTGGAGCGGCATTTCGGACAATGCGAACGCCCCCAGATCGTCTCCGCCAGATTCAAACGATAAACAACCACGTTCAAAAAACTGCCGACAATGAGACCAAACGCGAAAAAAATTATCCACATAAGCGAAAAACTTTTTGTTATTTTGTCAAATTAATTGCAACTTGTTCCCTGGGCGGCCGAACATCCGTTAACATCGCAAATCAGCCGGCATCCGCGGCAATCCCATGCGTCGCCGCCGGAATTTACCGTCGTCGTTACTTCCCAATTATCTCCGCTTCCGTTGATGGAAAAATAAGGCGTTTCCGAATTGCATTTGGGGCTGAACGCGGGATAGACCGACTCGCCGAACAATGCGCATATCTGATTTCCGGAACGGCCCGGCTGAATTTCTGCTCCGGCGCCGGCGCACATTTCCATGGCGGCGCGCGCGCCCTGCATTGATGTTTTGTATCCGTTGACGGCCGCCTTGTTTTGCGAAGAAATCGCCCAGCCAGCCAAAATAATGACCGCCAAAAGGGCGATGATGCCGACAATAATCATCAGTTCCACCAAAGTAAAAGCTTGTTTCATAAAATTCAAAATAAAAAAACCAATTCATCCGGGGAATTTTTCCCAACACGCTCCCGCGCCAACTTTCAGCAATCTTAACAAAAGATTTTTTGAATCTTTTGCCAAAATTGGCGCGGGAGCTTGCCAATTTCGCCTAGGCGGAAAATTGGCAAGAAAGAAACAAAATGAACTCTTTAGTCATATACACATCCTGTTTCATTACAAGTTGCCATATCTTTATCATCCGTAGCACCAGTACAAGTCGCAGTTATCGTAAATGTACCATCCCCAGCCGTTCCTCCGATTACATTTACATTAGTAATTGCCGAACATGGGCGTGGTGTAAAAGTCGGATAGACACCATAAGTATTATTGTTTCCGCATATATTACCTCCTGGAAAATAATTATTTAAACTAACAGCAGCATCTTCACATATAAGAGCAGCTGGAACTATACTTGACATACTTGATTGCCATGAGGCAGTATTCGCCCTTGTTCTCGCGGTATTCAAACTTACCAGCACGATTGACGCCAAAATGCCGATGATGGCGATGACGATCAAAAGTTCAATAAGAGTGAATCCTTTTTTCTTTTTTTTGTTTCCTTTGCATTTGCATTTAGACATTCATATCACCCGCCTTTCTATTTTTATTTTTTTATACCCTATTCAAATTTTCAATTGTCTTTTTTGTTTTTTTTGGCTCATTCGTAAATTATATTTTTCCGGCGATATCGTAAATCGGCAAAAGAATCGCGAACACTATGACCGCGACGCCTATGCCCAGCGCCACGATCAGCACCGGCTCAATGAGTGTGGACAGGTTTTTTGTCATCCGGTCGGTTTCGCTTTCATAGAAATCGGAAACTTTTTTGAGAATTTCGCCCAATTTTCCGCTTTCTTCGCCGATTTTCACCATCTGGGTCACAATCGGAGGAATATTGGAAGAACGCCCAAAAACCGCGCTGATATTGCCGCCGGTTTTCACTTCGTCGGCGGCGCGCAAAATAACGCCCTGAAAAACGCTGTTGCCCACGATATCGCTAACGATCATCAGAGAATGAACGATGGGAATTCCGCCGTTAATAAGCATAGCCAGATTGTTGGCAAAACGCTCCATATACACGTAGCGGAAAATTTTTCCGACAACGGGAATTTTGATTTTGATTTGATCCCATTCTCTTCGCCCGACTTCCGTTTTGATGTAATAGACAAAACCGGCAAGCGCTCCGATGACGACCAAAATCACCGCCCACCAATAAGCGTTCATAAAATCCCCGACCGCGACCAAAAGTCGGGTGTACCAGGGAACTTCAATTTCCATTTCTTTGATGATTCCCGTGATCCGCGGCAAAATAAAAGTGATTGTCAAAAAACCCACTATCACCGCCGCCGAAATGACAAAAGCCGGATAAATAAGAGCTCCTTTGATTTTGGAAGTAAGTTTGTAATTTTTTTCAATGTTGTCGGCGACGAAATTAATGGAGCGCTGCAAGTTTCCCGAAAGTTCCCCGGCTTTGATCATATTGATGGCCAGCGGAGAAAAAACGTTTGACTGTTTGGAAAAGCTTTCCGAAAGCGGCATGCCATCCTCAACGTCCTGCTTGATTTCACGGATAACTGTGCGCAAAAAAACGTTTTCCGTCTGCTCTTCAATGGCGGAAAGCGAGGAAATAACCGGAACTTTCGCCTCAATCAGAATCGCGAACTGGCGGAAAAAAACCACCAGCTCTTTCTGGCTGACGCCTTCCCAGCTTTTCTGGATGTCTTTCAGCAAGCGGGGTGTTTTTTCTTCCTGTGACACCGAAATGGGAATCAGCCCGTTTTTTTGCAATGTCTGAATGGCCGATTCGCGATCAATGGCTTCAATCCTGCCGCTTTTGACCGTTCCGCCCGCGTCTTTGGCTTTGAAAACAAATTTCATTTTTGTGTGTCGTTTAATTTTTATTGATTAACATTTGCAAATATTCCCTGTTTTTGGCGTAAGTCAGAGCGTCATCCACGGTAATAAGCCCCTTTTGCACCAAATCCGCCAGAGATTTGTCCAACGTGATCATTCCTTCGCGGTAGCTGGTTTCAATCACGGAATCAATTTGAAAAGCTTTGTTTTCACGGATGAGATTTTCCACCGCGTGGTTTTTCATCATTATTTCCAAAGCCGGAACGCGGCCGCCTCCGATTTTTGGAACCAGACGCTGCGACACCACTCCCAAAAGAACGCTGGCCAACTGAGATCGGATCTGATTTTGCTGATGAGCGGGAAAAACGTCAATCACGCGATCAACGGTCTGCGAGCTGTCATTGGTGTGCAGCGTTCCAAGAATTAAATGCCCCGTTTCAGCCGCCGTCATTGCCGTAGCGATCGTGTCCAAATCCCGCATTTCGCCGATCAGCACCACATTGGCATCCTCGCGGAAAACCGAACGCAAAGCGGAACCGAAAGATTTGGCATCCTGCCCCACTTCCCGCTGATTGATAATGCAACGATCCTGTTCATAAATATATTCAATAGGATCTTCAATGGTAAGTATGTGTTTTTCGTAATTGTGATTGACATAGTCAACAAGCGCCGCCATCGTCGTTGATTTTCCGTGACCCACCGGACCCGTAATGAGAAAAAGTCCCTGGGTGCAATGCATAAAATTATACAGACTTTCATGCACTCCCAGTTCCGAAAGATTGCGCACCCGTCCCGTAATCAAACGCATCGCCACGCTGACTAATCCCTTTTGATAAAAAATATTTGTGCGGAAACGGGCTTTGTCTTCAAAATTATAGGAAAAATCAACTTGCCCGTCGCTTTCCAGCCTTTTTTTGTTTTCTTCGCTTAATAAAATATTGCTCAGGGACTTTGTTTCTTCCCCCGTAAGAACATCTTCCTGCGTCATCGGATAAAGTTTTCCGTCAATGCGAATGGTGGGATATCTCCCCACCACCAAATGGAGATCGGATCCGTCCTGTTGGGCAATCAACCGCAAAAGATTTTTTATTTTTTGTTCCGCGCGCAATGTTTCCATAAATAAAATGTTTTGTTTTTTTTATTATATCAGATTTTCTTTCATGCCGCCATACCCAAAACCTTTCTGACTTTTTCAATGACTTCCGAGGGGGTAAAATGCGATTTGATGAGATAATCATTGGCTCCGGACAAAAGCGTTTCCTCAACTTTTTCCTTGTCCGAAAGATTTGTCAGCAAAATGACGGAAATTTTGCTCCACTCATCATTGCCTTTCAATTCTTTCAACACTTCCGTTCCGTCCATATACGGCATCACGATATCCAGTAAAATAAGGTCGGGCTTTTGTTCTCTGACGCGTTTTATGGCTTCCAGTCCGTTTTCCGCCAACACGACGTCAAAACCCTCCATCTTCAGTTTCGTATGATAAATGTCGCGCACAAACGCGTCATCTTCAACTAAAAGAATTTTTTTTCGCTCGGGCATATTTTTATGAATTTAAAAAAATTAATTTTTTCATCCTCTGTCATCGTCCACTTCTCCGCCCACGCTCATACTGCCTTCCGTCACCCGCTCAACTTCGGAAAGAGAAGTGAGTCCCTTCACGGCTTTGATAATCCCGTCTTGAAACATGGAAACCATTTTTCTTTTCTTGGCGTTTTCGCGGATTTCCAGTTCGCTGTCGCGCTTTCCGGAAATTAAATTCTGGATATCTTCGTCTACTTCCAGCGCTTCAAAAATAGCCACCCGCCCTTTATATCCCGTTCCGCCGCATTCTTCGCACCCCTTGCCTTGAAAAAAATTGACTTCCTCCGGTAAAGACAAACCGTATTTTTTCATTTCTTCCGGATCAATTTTTTTCAGTTCTTTTTTTACCCGCTCATAAACAGCCGGCGGCAATTCAACTTTCCGGCGGCAATGCTGGCAAATTCTCCGGACCAAACGTTGAGCAGCCACCAACCGCAGAGAAGAAGCCAGAAGAAATGGTTCCACTCCCATATCAACAAGACGCGGAATCGTTCCGATGGCGTCATTGGTGTGCAACGTGGAAAAAACAAGATGTCCCGTAAGAGCCGCGTGAATCGCCAACTCCGCCGTTTCACTGTCGCGTATTTCGCCCACCATAATCACGTTTGGATCCTGGCGCAAAATTGATCTGAGTCCGCTGGCGAAATCATATCCTATTTCCGGCTTGATTTGGCTTTGATTTATTCCTTCAATGTGATATTCTATCGGATCTTCCAATGTGATGATATTGCGATCTTCTTTGTTTAAAATTTGCAAAAAAGAATACAGGGTTGTTGATTTGCCCGATCCGGTCGGGCCGGTAACAAGAATAATGCCGTATGGATCGCTGATTCTTTTTGTCAAAATTTCGCGATAACTCCCCATCAGCCCGATAACATCCAGATTGAAAATATTCTCATCCTTCTCCAGCACCCGCATAACAACTTTCTCCCCCTCAATAACCGGCAGCGTGGAAACGCGGAAATCAACGGAATAACCGCTTTCTTCCATTTGGAATCTTCCGTCCTGCGGCTTGCGCCGCTCGTCAATTTTCAGATTTGAAAGAATTTTAACGCGAGATATAACCGCCCGTCCGACTTCTTTGGGAAGGGAAAGCGAAGCGTGCAAAACGCCATCCACCCTGAACCGCACGCGATAATCTTCAGCCGCCGGCTCAATATGTATATCGCTGGCCCGCCCGTCAATGGCGTGTTTGATGATAACCTGGACAAGTTTGGCGATTGGCGCGTCCTGAATGATTTTTTGCACCCTTTCATTTTCTCTTTTGACGACCCGCGATTGCTCTTCCTGTTCGTCTTTTAGCGATTCAATGGCTTCCGCCAGCGCTTTTTCAGCCGTGCTGTACTGGCCAACAATCTCCTGAAAATTTTTCAACGAAACCAAATATATTTCTATGCTTACCGCGTCTTTTTTGGAAATAAACCTAAGCACGTTCAACGCCTCCACGTTTTGCGGATCAACCATCGCCACCTTGACCTGATTTCCTTTTCTTTCAAAAGCCGCCATTTGATATTTCAACGCCGATTCTTCCGAAATAAAAGAAAGTGTCTTTTTTTCAATTTTTTTCGGCGCCTGCGCCAAACAAGGAACGCCAATTTCCTTAACGCGTTCAGCCGTTTTTTCGCCTGTCAGGTCTTTCGTGTAATTTGACGCCGGCAAACTGTTTTTTTTATCTGCCATTTTTTAAATTTTTTTCTTTTTAATAGATTCCACGCCCTTACAAGCGTGATGCTTGTCAGATTAATTAGAGTTGCACTCGTCCAGCATTTTCCTGTCCTGCTGGAATTGCTCTCATCCCCGCCATTACCAGGCGGGGAGTTCCCGCTAAATTAAAAAACAAACGGATTAGCTTTGCCTGACGGAGACACTTCCAGCGAAGAAGCGCTTTGTTCAATGAAACTCCTTACTTTTTCCACCAAAGCCAGATCAAAACCCGTTTTTGAAAAAACCGGCAAAGTCGCGTCTTTTTTTACCATTAAGACGGGGCTGTGCCCGAATTCAACCTCCAGATTGGCGGATAAAGTGTTAGCAGCAACTTTTTCAGTTTCTTCTTTTGGAACTGATTTTTCAATGGAAACAAGATTGATCCGGTTTAACAAACCGATTTTATAAATTTTTTCCAAAAATATCTTGACGCGGTCGTAATCTCCGGCAATGGATATTTTAACTCCGGAATATTGAACTGGATTCCTGACCGTTTCTTCGGTCAAAGACTGTCCGTCATTGCTTTTGCGGAAAAGAGCGTTTTGAGATTGAGCGTCATCTTCTTTTTTCACGGCGGCAATCGGCGCTTTTGGTTGTTCTTTGATGCTTAAATCAAGCAAAACGACTCCCGAGCTCGCGGCTAAATTATTTATTTCGCTGACAAAACGCTCTTCCTGTTTTTCTCGCGGATAATAACTTTCCACAAACGCCGCTTTCTCATGGTTTTCATCCAGCATTTTTTTCAGAGAAACGATATTTGTTTTTTTCTGCCTGACGCTGTCAAGAATTTTCTGCTTTTCGGCAATATCTTTTTGCGTTTGTTGAATTTTCACAAACTCCGGCCAAACGAAAGCGATTGCGAAATAAACGGAAAAAGCCAATGCCAGCGGAAAAAATATTATTTTTAATTTCATTGTTTTTTTCCTCAATTTTTCGCGTGTTCAAACGTTTTATCACGCGAAAAATTTTGGTTTTTTTATGTTAAAAATAACTTGAAAAAAATTATTTTCTTAAGCTTATTTCCGCGCTAAAACCGACACCGCCCTTGGAATCGCGCGAAAGCGCGCTGATCCTTACGTCCCTGGACGATTCCGATTTTTTGAAAGCAAGTATTTGTTTCGCGATTGTCATATAATTATCCGCCGCTATCTCCATCTTTAAATTGTCGCCGGACAATTCCAGTTTGGAAACAGCCGCGCCGGCGATAATATTCTGTTCCAGCCATCTCAAAAAATCAAGCGGATTCCGGCGAGTTGAAATGCTGGCGCCGATTTCATCCAGCCGATGCTGAAAATCAGCCACGCGCTCAGTATCTTTGTTGAACAAATCCGACGATTCTCTTTCAATGCCGGATTCCAGTCCTGTTTTTTGCCCATCAAGAGATTGCGACCATATTTTTCCTGCGCCATAAACAATCAAAACCGCCACGAGCGGAACAAGATAAATAAAAAAATTTTTATTCAGCAGACCCGACGCCGCTTTTTCGCCCGCTTCTTTTGTTTGGAACAAATTTGTATTAACCATAGTTTTAATCTTAATTATTATTTTATTTTACTCAATTTAATTATTTTTTGGCAACATCCCCGCGAAAACAGGATTTTTTTGACTGACGAAAAACTATTTGCGTTGATACTCTTCAACCCCCCGAAAAGCCAGACCGAGCGCGACGGAAAAAGACGCGCCCATTGAACGAATAACCGGTTCCAATTTTTTGTCCACAACTACTTTTTTCCACGGATTGCTGATTGTCGCTTTAATGTTCAGCGCTCTGGAAAAATACTCGTCAATGCCGGGCATTTTTGAAGATCCGCCGGAGAGAATTATCCCGTCAATTTTCACGCCTTTGTCACGCTCGCGGTATGAAGCCAGAATGCGCTTTGTTTCGTTCACAATAAGCTCCAATGTCGGAAGAACTACCGGAAATTCGCGGTTATTAAGAATGTCCTTTTTTTCTTTCTTAAGGGTTTCGGCGCGCGTTTTGGAAATATTCATCACATCGGAAATAGTGCCGGTTATTTCATTGCCGCCGGCGTCAATATTGCGGTTAACTCTTACGATTCCTTTCTCAACAAGAATGATATTAGTCGCCCTCGCTCCAATGTCAATGATGATGTATGCTCCCAAATCATCTCCGATAATGGAACGCGCCAGTGAAAAAGTTTCTATTTCTATAATTTTAATGTCAATTCCGGAATCGCGGAATATATTTTCGTATTTAATAATTTCTTTAAGGGGAGCGGCCGCCAAAACCACCTGGATTTTTTCTTTCTCTTCGGATTTTTGAGCGCGTATTCCAAATTTTTTTTCGGGAGTTGATCGTTTTACGACATCCCAGCTTAAAGATACTTCTTCCAGAGGAATGGGAATGTATTTATGCGCTTCAAATTGAATGGCTTTTTCCAGCTCCTCATCATTCATTCCGGGAAAATCAACCAGCGCGATAAGGCCGTTAAACCCGGGTAGCGAAACAAAAGCATTGCCCGACTTCGGACCGATGCGCCTGACAAGATCGCGCAAACAGGATTTGAGTTTTTGGTCGTATGGCACATTTTTCAGGATATTGCTCTCATCGCCGGAAACCAGCCCCAAATCAGCCCAGCCGTAATTTTCCAGGTGGATTTTTTGATTGTGAAAAGAAAGTTCAACAATCTTGATTGCCGAAGTGCCAAAATCAATGCCGATAAAATAATTCTTTTTTTTCCTAATCCATTCAAACATTTTTATTTTTATGATTTTTATTTTAATTTATAAAGACGCTTGTGCTTATGCAAATTATACTATGAATAAAAAAATGCCGATGCAATAGCAATTCTATCCGTTGTTTTGAAAAACTATAAATTTGTTGCAAAAACTCCCGCATTTTTTTATTGTATCATATTTTTTTACAAAACACAACAAGGCAGGTTATCCACACCCAAAAAAATTTCTGATTCGCGAATAAAAGGCGAATTGACACCCTTTCGTCATCGGATACAATGAAATTATCCGCGTTGGAACCAAAAATTTTTCCAAAACGGCGACAATGTCTAAATAAATTATTCAATAATCAGAAATTGGAGATATTTGAAAAAATCAAAGATTTTATTCTGGACACCCTTTTTCCCGTAACCTGCCTTTCCTGCGGACAAGAAGGCGCTTGGATTTGCGAAAAATGCCTGAAAAAATTGCCGCTAAAAAAAGAGTGGGTCTGTCCGTTGTGTGAAAAAAACATCACGCCCGGCGGACGCGCGTGCTTTGCCTGCAAAAAACGTTTCGCGATTGACGGGCTTCTGACGGCAATATCATATCGCCACGAGCTTGTTTCGCGGGCGATCCACGCTTACAAATACAAAGGTATCGCGGAATTGAGCGTTCCTTTGGGAAAATTAATAACAGAAACTTTTTTCAATTCAAATCTTCCTTTGCCGGATGCCATCGTTCCTGTGCCGCTCCACAGACGCCGTTTGCGCTGGCGCGGATATAATCAATCGAAGCTTTTGGCATACTATGTGGCTCAAAATTTGACGCCCGGTTTTGCCGTTCCGGTTTTGAACAATGTTCTGACGCGCCAAAAAAACACTTCTCCTCAGATGAAAATCAAAAATATCGCCCGGAGAAAAGCCAACGCGCGAGGTGCTTTTTTTGTTTCTCATCCCGAAAAAGTGAAAGGTAAAAAAATTCTGCTTATTGACGACGTGGCAACAACCGGCGCCACGCTTTTTGAATGCGCCGCCTCCCTCAAACGCGCTGGCGCCAAAGAAGTTTTCGGACTGACCATCGCAAGACAAACGTTTGAAAAAACAGGGTAAAGAAATCCAAACACCAGCACGTATAAGTAAAAAATTTTAGTCCTTTTTATTAGTCAATTACCAATTTTAATAAATCATTTACAAAGACAAAGCAATTTCCTGTAAAAAGAAACTTTGTATTTTAGAAGAAAAACTTGCGTTGCTACAGTTCCAAGCAATACGCTGAAAGTGTCCATGATTGTGTACATTGTTCTGGATATGATGTTCTATCACCACCCGCCATCCGGAAGTGGCAATTTCTGAAATTATCAGGATCATTTGCCATTCCCCTTTCAATCATCCAATAAAATGGATGATTATTATATCCATCTCCGCCGTAATAAAAAGATCCGTCGGTCCATCTTCTGTTGTTGTCAGAATTTTTTACACCACAATCAACAAGGAAACTGCCAGACGGACATTGAACAGCGATGTCAACAGCTGAAACCGGGTTACTGCATAAATTCACTGCCGATGATGATGAGTTATCTATTCTTGTCATTTTTGTTAACGCATTGCTTAAACATTTTCCACCAGTTGTGCAGAAATCAGTTGCTCTCGCATTTCCCGCCACATCCAACTTCTGAGTCGGATTCGTCGTTCCGATGCCGACGTTGCCATTGGCCACAATCAAGCCGTTGGCCCAAGTGCCATTTGTGTTAAGCACAAGATTGCCTTGTTTTAATTGGCCGATATTACTAGTGTTGATCGGCGCCTCAAGATTGCCTGCGGGAGGCTTTTGAGCCGGTTCAGTCCAAGCCGCGACAAATTGAATGCTTAAACCAAGAACAACGCCAATAATTACGACGCTTATCCAATAACCGCTTTTTTTTAATGCTGTTTTCATGGTTTTAATTTAATTTTTAATTTTTAAAAAAATTATTATTTAGATTTTTGATTGAGAGCGTTTTGGATTTCGTCTTGTGAAAGCGGTTTAACATCGCTTGCGTCGGATTTCTTCAGGAGGGTTTCGTCTATTGTTTTGGAATCAGCTATTGTTTCCGATTCGTCATTCCGGGAGGATTCTTCCGCTTTTTTTGAAAGCGCTTCATCAATTTCTTCGTCCGTCAGCGGCACTGCTTCAGTTGTATTTTTTGGAACATCCGAAGTATTTGAAATGTTTTTGTTTTTTTGAAACAAATAGGCCAGCAGTCCCAGCGTAAAAACAAAAATGGCGATAACCGTGGCTATTGTGATTTTTTTTCTTAACTCATTATTCATAATTTTGTTTTAATTTTTCTTTAAATACGCTTTGATTACGGAGCGACTTCGCGATATCTCGGTCCGGACGACGATTTGCACTGGTCATCGCTTTGGCAGGACTGACGGCAGTCATAAGCTAGTGTTTGACGAAAAATTGCTTGACAGGTTGTTCCGAAGCAAGAGTTGTTATAACATCCGACAAAAACAGTCGCTTCCCCTGTCGCTTCCCCGCGCGGTCCGTCGCAGGTAAGTTTATAAGAGTTGTAACTTTCTGATACATCAACGCTTTCACTTCCTCCAGCAATCGATTTACTTCCAGACCAATCTTCTCCGGCCGCGCAGGACGAAATAGTCCCGCCCGTTGTCCACTTGAGAGTGGTTTGTTTTGGCAAGGATTCTCCCTGTTGAAGAATAATTGGATTAGGTGAAGCGGATAAAGTGACAGATGGTTTGGCAAGAATTGACGCTCCTGAAAAATCAATCCACCCCAATTCATTGGACCAGGCGTAACCATTTAATTTATTAGTGTCTGGATTAATAGAAACTTCGTAATTAGATCCTCTTAATTTTACCCATCCCTGCCAACCGCCGGAATTTCCTAAAGCCAAAGCTTCTTTTATGCTAACTATTCTTGCCCAGCCCTCTAAAAAATTTCCCGCCCTTCTAGCGTCGCATCCCACCCCTGATGGACAACCAGAAAGATCACTCGTATTGAAACTTATCCAACCGATGTTTCCACTCCAAGCATAACCGGACAATGATCCGGTATCCGGAATATTAACGCCGTAACTCGTCATAACTGTCCCGACTAGAGGACATCCGGTGGAAGAACCGTCGGATCTTCCATCGTTGTTAGCGTCGCAATTTAAACTGTTCATGCTAATCCATCCGACATTGGTGTTGGTTCCGTCCCACGGCGCCGCGCCGTCCGTTTCCGTTCCCCCTCCCCACAGCCAGCCAACACCGCTTTCATCGAAACCGGCTTTGATTTCTGAAACAATAAAAAACATTCCGAAAATAACCGCTCCGGAAAAAATGATCGTCAATATTTTTTTGGATAATGTTTGTTTTGAGAAAATTTTCATTTTATGTTTTTTGGTTTTTATTTCCAAGTTTCACGTTATGCGCATTATACCACAAAAAAATAAAGTCAACACCCCCCCCTGTGGATAACTCAAAATAAAGCGAGTGTGTTTGAGGTATTTTGAGGTATATTGAATTTTCCTGAAATTTTCAATAACCCGGAATAAATCGCGCCGTTCCAAAAATCAGCCGTTTTTGAAGATGTTTTGTGTTTTTTGGAAAATTGCTCGTAATAAAAAGATTGATAAAGATCCGAACACCTGATATACTGTAATATAGTGAAAGTTTCAGCGAAAAACATCGTTTGTTTTTTGAAGAAAACGGATTTTATTTTTAAATTCATAAACAAAAACCAATGGATATCTTGAAAAAAACGCGCGCGTCCGAAAAAATGCCCGAACAAAAAAAAGAATTTTTCCCAAAGGAAGGTATGCTTGAAACAACAGTCGCGGAAAATAAAACGGAAGAGTTTGAGGAAGAAGACAATCAGTTGCCGCCAGCCGAACAGGTTCATGAAATTCACAATGTTTTGTTCCGGTGGAGCGGCACCGAGCATGAACGTTATGATGTCCGTCCTTTAACTTATCTGATTGCCGCCCTTGTTTTGTCAATTATTGTTGTCTACGCTCTTATTTCTGACAATCCGATTATGGCCATCACCTTCATTTTAATCGGAGTCGCCGGATATTTGTATCTCAACCAGGAACCGCGCGTGGTTGATTTTTATGTCACTTCGGAAGGCGTTATTATTGACAAAGAACTGTATGAATTTGACCAGATTAAATCTTTTTGGATTTTTTACGAACCGCCGCATTCCAAAATTTTAAGCTTGCGGATGAAAAAAACGCTTCTTCCGTATATTCGCATTCCCGTCCACGATCAAGATCCCGTTAAAATACGCCAGATCTTGCTTCAATTTCTTCCGGAAAAAAAACAGGAATATTCACTGTCTGATACACTGGAAAAAATTATTCATATGTGATATGATAGCCAACCGGGGAATCCATTGCCGCCCGCTGTTGTTCGCTGGCCGGCGCTCGCGCCCTCATAGTTCAAAGGACAGAACGTAGGTTTCCGGTACCTAAAATTTGGGTTCAATTCCTGATGAGGGCACATCACAAATTGCGCTCGTAGTTCAGTGGATAGAACGTCAGCTTGCGGAGCTGAAGGTCAGAGGTTCAATTCCTCTCGAGCGCGCCAAAGACGTAAAAAATCCAAAAAAGGACGGGGAATAACGGATGAGCAGGAAATTTTTGAAAATCTTTGAACGGATAGGAGCGATTATTGCCAATAATCACTTCGTCTACGCTTCCGGCAAGCACGGATCGGCGTATTTCAACAAAAACGCGGTTTATTGCGACACGGAAGAAACATCCCGTCTTTGCCGCGCCATTGCCGAACAATTCGCCGGAGATAATATTGAATTGGTTATCGGTCCGGAGACCGGAGGCATAGTTCTTTCGCAATGGACAGCATATCATTTTTCAAAAATAAATAAACGAAAGGTGATCAGTGTTTACATAGCCAATATTCCAAAATTTTACGCTCTCGCAAGCGCTGAATTTGACGCTTGGGAGGCGCCCTGCCCCCTTTGCGAACAAAATATTCCAATCAACACCGAATTCGGCAAAGGGAACGAATTTCTCGCAAAAAAGAGTCGCTAAACAGCGGCTCTTTTCATATTTTTATTATTCGCGCGCGCAAAAAAGAAAGATTAATTTCAGTATTTTTCCGCGAAAACAGAAAATATTTTCATTATTTCGCGCGTTATTTCTCCCACTTTTCCATCGCCTATTTTTTTTCCGTCAACCATAACCACCGGCACCACGTCTTTGTTGGTGGCCGTAAGAAAAATTTCATCGGCGGAATAAATTTCTTTTTCTCCGATTTCCCGTTCAATAACCTGAAAATTGTTTTTTTTCGCCAATTTTACGACAAGATTGCGCGTAATTCCCAAAAGTATCCCGTCTTTGGCCGTAATTAATTTTCCGTTTTTGACGATAAAAAAATTGCTGGTGGACGCTTCAAGCGCTTTTCCGTTTTTAACATAAATTATTTCCAAAGCACCCGCTTCCTCTTTTTTCTTCTGGGCATTGATCGCCGCCGCGTAATTCGTCGTTTTAGCTCGTGCGAAATCACGATTGTGATCCAATGTAATCGCCCGCGCTCCATCCGTGTATATTTTTTCCGGCAACGCTTTAAATTTTTCAATCAGAATAAAAAACGTTTCCCGTCCCGGCTGATAATCAAATCCATTGGAGCTCGTTCCGCCCGTCAAAACAGTGCGGATGCCAAATTTTTCAAACCGACTGTTTTTCAACAAATCCAGCAATATCTTTTGATATTTATTTTTTGGCATGGGAAGCGCGATTCCAAGCTCTTTAGCCGAATTCTGAAATCTCCGCCAATGCTCTTCAAAAAGAAAAGGTTTTCCGTTTTGCGTGCACATCACATCAAAAACGCCGTATCCGCGAAGAAGGCCGAGGTCGTAAGGATTGATCTTTATTTTTTCCAACGGAAGTTTTTTTCCGTTGAAAAAATGGACTAGTTTTTTATTTCTCATTTTTTCATTATGATATTTTAAAAAATGCAACAATTAAAAAAATACTTCTTGTTAATTTCTCAAAAAAACAGCGTTAAAGCGCGCTGTTGGTTTGTCTTTTTCGCGTTAATTGGCGGCGGATTTTAAACGCATCGCACCCGGCATTGGCCTACTTTCCCCCCGCCTCCTTGGTTCAAAATTCCAAAATTAAGCCAAAAAGGCGGAGATATCATCGGCGCTGAAGTGCTTAACGGCTGAGTTCGGCATGGGATCAGGTGAACCACTTCGCAAAAAACACCGGGAACGATATTTTTAAAAATAGGCGGAAAGAAAAAAATAATCCGACTTTTTTCCGCCGCAAACAACAAGCAACTCTTAACTGCTAACCAAATTATCCTGACGCCAATCAGGCAAAAGCCATTGGCATAAGAATGACAAAAAGAAAGTTTTCAGTTTATTAGTACTTCTCGGCTCAATCCGTTGCCGGACTTCCACCTGAAGCCTATCAACCTAGTGTTCTGCTAGGAAACTTGACCGCTCGCGTCTCGCTGTAAATGACAATTCTCCAATAAAACCAAAAACGACAGGAAAAGATTTTCTGATTTTTCATTCAAACAGCGTCTCACGCGCAGCGAGACACGAACGATCGTTGTCTAATCTTGAGGTGAGCTTCCCGCTTAGATGCTTTCAGCGGTTATCTCGTCCAAACTTAGCTACTCGGCGGTGCTCCTGGCGGAACAGCCGATACACCAGAGGTTTGTTCTTTCCGGTCCTCTCGTACTAAGAAAGAGTCCTCTCAAACAACCACGCCTACAGCAGATAGAGACCAACCTGTCTCACGACGGTTTGAACCCAGCTCGCGTACCGCTTTAATTGGCGAACAGCCAAACCCTTGGGACCTTCTCCAGCCCCAGGATGCGATGAGCCGACATCGAGGTGCCAAACCCCTCCGTCGATGTGGACTCTTAGGAGGGATCAGCCTGTTATCCCCGGGGTAACTTTTATCTGATGATCTTCTGCCCTTCTACGAGGGACAAGTCGGTTCACTAAATTCCACTTTCGTGACTGATCGACTTATGGGTCTTTCAGTAAAGCTGGCTTATGCTTTTGCACTACCAGTCCGATTTCCATCCGGACCTAGCCAACCTTTGTAAACACCTCCGTTGCTATTTAGGAGGTGACCGCCCCAGTCAAACTACCCACCAGGCGCTGTCCCCGAACCGGTAAAAAACCGTAATTTCCAATTTCAAATTCACAGTAAAAAATCTCTTTCAGATAATTAAATTTAAAAACTTTTGCCATTGGAATTTCCGTTCTTATAACGGCCCAGGGTTAGACATAAACATTCAGCAGGGTGGTATTCCACTGTTGCCTCCATCCCGACCGGAATCGGGACTTCATCGGCTCCCACCTAAGCTCGGCAACCAAACATCTACATCAACACCAAGTTGTAGTAAAGCTCCACGGGGTCTTTTCGTCTTGCTGTAGGTCGGCAGCATCTTCACTGCCATTGCGATTTCACCGGGTCCTTCGTTGAGACAGTTACCAAGTCGTTACGCCTTTGATGCGGGTCAGAATTTACCTGACAAGGAATTTCGCTACCTTAGGACGATTATAGTTATCGCCGACGTTCACTGGCGCTTCGGGGATTGGCGTGAACCGCTCCCGTTAACGTTCCAGCACTGGTCAGGCGTCAGCCCCTATACTTCCCCTTGCGGGTTTGCAGAGACCTGTGTTTTTGGTAAACAGTCGCTTGGCAAACTTTCGCTGCGGCCGCGCGAAGCGCGGAATTTCCAATTTCCAAAAAATATTCTTTGTAATTTACGATTTGTTTTGGATTTGGGATTTCCGTGCTTCGCACGGCGAGACATCTCGCGAACTTACGTCTAGCTTTTTTGCCGAGTTCCTTAACGAAGGTTCTCCCGTTCACCTTAGGCTACTCGCCCAGTCCACCTGTGTCGGTTTGCGGTACGGATAACATCAGATCCTGTATCTCGCTATCATTCAATACAAAAGCGCGCTGGCGTTGCTGATTTTGTCGCGCAAACGCCGTAAATCCATTTGTTTTTTTCAGACTTTGATTTTTAAATTTTTTTCGTATTGAACGCTAGTGAGACACAGGTATAGAAGTTTTTCCCGGCATCCTGCTCATTTTCCTTCCCCCGCTCTTCCGGATTTTCATAGTTTTTTATTTTTTAAAATAACCATGAACTCCCAGAAGAGCGAGGTTCGAAGAATGTCTTGAATTGATGCGCGACGGATTTTCCTGCCGCGCGTTCTTAACATCCTTACAGAAATCCAATAATCCGCAAAAACTACTAAGATGCGTCACTTCATTTATTAAACTGACATTAGCGCCGGAATATTAACCGGCTGTCCATCGACTACGCCTTTCGGCCTCGCCTTAGGATCGACTAACCCTGGGGTGATTGCCATTGCCCAGGAAACCTTGGACTTTCGGTGTTCCGAGTTTTCATCGGAATTGCGGTTACTCATGCCAACATTCTCGCTTCCGCGCGCTTCACGACGGCTCACGCCTTACGCTTCGGCGCGCGCGGAACGCTCTCCTACCGCCAGCGATTAACGCTGGCCCATATCTTCGGCATCATGTTTAGCCCCGTTGAATTTTCGACGCAAAGCTTCTAGACTAGTGAGCTGTTACGCACTCTTTAAAGGGTGGCTGCTTCTAAGCCAACCTCCTAGGTGTCTAAGAAACTTTACTTCCTTTACCACTTAACATGAATTTAGGGACCTTAGATAATGATCTGGGCTTTTTCCCTTTTGAGATCCGACCTTAGCGCCGGATTTCTGACTGCTTCGGTAAACGTCGCAAGAATTCGGAGTTTGATTGAAAATTCTACGGCGAACCGCGAATTCTCATTCAGTAGCTCTACCTCTTGGACGCAATAACGAAACGCTAGCCCTCAAGCTATTTCGGAGAGAACCAGCTATTGCCAAGTTCGATTGGAATTTCTCCCCTACACACAAGTCATCCCCTAGAGTTGCACAACTAGTGGGTGCGGGCCTCCTCCCGATTTTACTCGGGATTCACCCTGCTCATATGTAGCTCACCTGGCTTCGGGTTTAGTCCATACGACAAAACGGCCTATTAAGCCTCGCTTTCACTGGGCATATTCCCCGTAGGGGCTTATGCAAGCCGTATAAAACTAACTCGTTGGCTCGTTCTACAAAAAGCACGCCATCACCGCGCACAGCGCGGAATTTCCAATTTCCAACTTACAATTTCCAAAAAATTTTTATAATCAAATTTCAATAACCAAAACTTTTTTTAATTTTGGAATTTGATATTTGGAATTTATTTGGAATTTGAAATTTTGGATTTGGGATTTCCGTGCTGCGCACGGCTCTGACTCTTCGTTAGCATATGGTTTCAGTTCTCTTTCACCTCCCTCACCGGGATGCTTTTCACCTTTCCCTCACGGTACTAGTTCGCTATCGATCTAACGCAATATTTAGCCTTGGAAGTGTAGTGCTCCCATCTTCAAACAGGATTTCACCGGTCCTGTTTTACTTGTCTGAGACTTAGTTCCACGCATTCATTTTCACCTACGGGGCTATCACCCTCTTTGGCCGCTCTTTCCAGAGACGTTCGATTAATAAATACGCTAAAGACTCATGGCTTTTCCGCTTTCGCTCGCCACTACTCACGGAATCAAATTTTTTTCTTTTCCTCCTGGTACTAAGATGTTTCAATTCCCAGGGTGCGCTTCGTCGCGTTATGAATTCGGCGACGATGACCATGCGCAACACGGAACTTCCAATAATCAATGGTTGATTTACAAATAGTATCTAAAGATCAATTTTCAATAAACGCAATTTTCTGGTTTTGAAATTTAGATTTGAAATTTACTCGCCATTTATTTTTTTGGATTTTGGCATTTCCGTGCTGCGCACAGTCGGGTTTTCCCATTCGGAAACCTCCGGATCAAAGCTTGCTTGGCAGCTCCCCGAAGATTATCGCAACCTGCTGCGTCCTTCATCGCTTGCGTTAGTCAAGGCATCCACCATACGCGTTAAGTAACCTTCTTTTTTAACGGTTAGCAGTTAGGAATTGCCTAACTGGCCGCTCGCGTTCCGCTATGCGCGGAGCGAACGGACTTGACCTACTTTGGACTAATTGTTTTTTCGCAAAAACCGTTTTCCGCCACGCTTAGTTTTCACGGAAACAATCAAGACCAACTTTCAATTGTCAAAGTAATAACGCGGAAACAATTTTACGCTACACAATCAACAAGTGACGTAAAATTGTTTTCGCGCTAATCAGCTTATTTCACAAAAAAAAGCGCTTTGCCGAAATAAACTGACTTCTGAAAATACAAACTTTATCAAAAAAACAAAAAACCCGCTAAGCGGGGAATTTTTAAAACAAAACAAAAACCAAACGTTCACCCGCTTTTTTTTAATTTTTTTTCAACACTTACCACAAAAAATATTTTACAGTTTAAATAATTTTTAAAAACTCGCAATTTTAACGCGTATTGCCATCATACCAACTCCCAAAAATATTGTCAATACCCCCTGGTAATGTCCACACACATTTGGCGGTTTTTCCAGAATAGCTGTATTCTGGCGTATGAGTATCAATATGCCAACAACAATTAAAGAAGAACGGTTAAGATGGGTATTGCCTGTCGTAAACAAGGAGTTAAAGCTAAAAGATGTAGCCAGGGTCTGTCCGCATAGCCAGCGCAGTCTGGAGCGTTGGGTGGCAGAATTTAAGAAAAA
>JBBINP010000003.1:0-40466 GCA_037443825.1 Candidatus Moraniibacteriota bacterium | reverse complement strand
TCCTGACAAATCTTCAGGATGGCGACGTTCTTTTTGTGGATGAAATTCACCGGCTCAACAAATCCATTGAAGAAATTCTCTATCCGGCCATGGAAGATTACAAACTGGACATTATTATCGGCAAAGGACCGTCAGCGCGCGCTTTGCAGCTTGATTTGCCGAAATTTACGCTGATTGGAGCGACTACGCGACTGGGATCCATTTCCAATCCGTTGCGCAACCGCTTTGGCGCTATTCATCGGCTGGATTTTTACAATCAGGCGGAAATCGGAAAAATCGTCAAACGTTCCGGAAAAATTTTGAACATAGATATCAGTCCGGCCGGCGTTGACAGAATAGCCGTTTGCTGCCGGAAGACTCCGCGCGTGGCCAATCGCATTCTGAAAAGGGTGCGGGACTACGCGCAGATACAGAACGCCGGCGAGATTGATGAAAAAATTGCCGAGGAAGGACTGAATATGCTTAACATTGATCATTTGGGACTGGAGCCGGCCGATCGGCGCATCCTGGAAACCATTATTGATAAATTTAAAGGCGGTCCGGTGGGAGTGCAAACCATCGCGGCCGCCACGCTGGAAGAAATCCAGACCATCGAGGATGTTTATGAACCATATCTCCTGCAAATCGGATTTTTGGCGCGCACGCCGCGAGGGCGCGTTGTGACGGAAAACGCCTATAATCATCTGGGCTATGATTATCCCAAAGAACATCAAAAGAAATTAATTTAATTAAACCGCGAAATCGCAAATCTTTTGCAAATCCGCTAATTTTTATGATCACGCAAATCACCAGTATCTTTTATTATTTTATTCTGGGTGTTTTTATTTTGTCCGCCTTTTTTATTATTTTCCATATCGTCCGTTATTCTTTCAATAAATTTGCAACAACTCTGATGCTGAGCGTTTTTATTTCGGTAGCGGCGATTCTGATTCTGACAAACATCATCCTTTTCCAGATGATTGATTTTGAAAATTTATTTTATTATTTTTAAACAATTTTATGCGCGACTTCGGCAGGTATCATTTTAAGGAAATAAAAGACGAAGAAAAAATAATAGACGTTTATCATCGCCATTGGTTTGATATTTTTTTGCAAATAACGACGATTTTTTTTCTCACCCTCCTTATTTTTGTCGGCTTTTTTGTTTTTCCCGAGATATTTCCGGATCTCAAGGAGCGCGAAATTTATGCCGCCTTTCTTTTTGTGCAAAGCTTTTTCGCTGTTTTTATTTGGATGTACGCTTTTTTTGTGTGGATTGATTATTATTTTGACATCTGGATTGTCACGGACAAGCGGGTAGTCAATATTATTCAGAAAGGATTGTTTGATCGGCGCGTAAGCGAACTAGAATTGGAAAGAATTCAGGACGTTACCACGGAGGTCAAAGGCATCATTCAGACTTTTCTTAACTACGGCGATGTCTATGTGCAAACGGCAGCCGAAAAAGAACGCTTTATTTTTCATAACGTTCCCGATCCTTACGCGATTAAGGATTTAATCATGACCATGCGGAAAAAGAACGAAATTAATGAAGCCAATGAACTGGGAGAAATTATTGAGGAAAAAATACGGGAAGGGCTTTCCTGAAAACAAAGAAAAAAGGCAGAGACGAAAAACAATAAAAATCGCGAAAAATCATCATCCCGTCAAGGCGGGATTATGCTAAAATTAAAAATAACGCATCCCGTTTTGCTTTAAGTTCGCGGAATAAAAATCTGGAACAAAAGCGACCTGGAACACGATCTATTATGTCGGGACATTCGCATTGGGCGGGAATCAAGCACAAAAAAGGAATCAATGACGTCAAGCGCGCCAAAATTTTCACCAAACACGGGAAAATAATCACTTTGGTGGCGCGTGAAGGCGGCGGAAACGTTAACGCCAACTTGCGGTTGAAATTGGCGGTTGATCGCGCGCGCGCCGACAACATGCCCAAGGAAAATATTGAACGAGCTATCAGGCGCGGCGCCGGCGAAATAAAAGGCGGCGCGGAGATTGAAAATGTTTTTTATGAGGCCTATGGTCCGGGCGGAATAATGATGGTGATTAAAGCCACGACTGACAACAAAAACCGCACTGTGAGCGAAATTAAAAGCATCCTTTCGGATTTTGGGGGAAGATTGGGCGAACCGGGAAGCGTGACATGGAACTTCGGTTTTTCCGGCGGAAAATATCAGCCCCAAAACGCATCGGCGGTTGGCGCGGAAACCGAAACACAGTATGAAAAATTACTGGAAGCGCTGGATGAGCAAGGCGACGTGGAAGAAGTTTATGATAATTTGCGGGAAAATCGTGAAACGGAAATAATGGATTAAAAAAAACCATTTATTTTACAATTTATGATAATATTGGGCGTTGATCCTGGCACGGCGACAACCGGTTGGGCGGTGGTGGAAGAAAAAAATGGCGGCGCGAAGCCGTTGGCTTTTGGCCACATCAGCACTTCTGTCCGAAAAGAAGCCGCTGAACGACTGGAAGAAATCGGCAGGGATGTCAAAAAAATTGTCCAAAAATATAAAGTCCGAGAAGCGGCTGTGGAGGATATTTTCTTTTTTAAAAATTTGAAAACGGCGATAAAAGTCAGCGAGGCGCGCGGCGCCATCCTCTTGACTTTGCAGCAACAAAAAATTAAAATAACCAGTTATACGCCTCTTCAGATCAAACAGGCGCTTACCGGATACGGACGGGCGGAAAAAAAACAAATTCAGCAAATGGTGAAAAACGTTCTGAAACTTAAATCAATTCCCAGGCCGGATGACGCGGCAGACGCTTTGGCTATTGCCATTTGCCATCTCAATTCCAAAAAAATCAACGATTTAGAATAATGTCGCGGATTTTAATTTTTAAATTTATTGTCAAAATCCATCGCTTTGGCGAAGTTTCGCTTTGGCTGGAAAATTAAAAATCATATGATCGCACCAACCAGTCCCATCGTGAATTTTTTTCTGGCGGAAGGCGTTCCCATGGAAACAATTAAACTCTTGCTGATGCTGCCGGTAGTGGCGACATTCATCGCTTTTTTGCGGCAGGTGGTCGGCATTAAGGCCTTTGGAATTTATACTCCGGCCATCATTATGTTCGCCTTTTTCGCGATCGGCATTAAATACGGCATAGCAATTTTTATAAGCGTTATTCTTGCCGGCATGGCAGTTAAGTTTTTGTTGAAAAAAATGCGTTTGCTTTATTTGCCGCGGGTGGCTATCACCATTTCCGTTGTCGCCCTTACGACGCTTTTGGTGTTGACGATCGGGGGGTATTTTCAACGCACGGGACTGGCGGCGGTTTCAATTTTTCCTCTTTTAATAATGATCACTATCGTGGAAAAATTCATCGCGGCGCAAATTGAAAAAGACAACCGAACGGCTTTTTTTCTGGCCATTGAAACGCTTTTTATTTCTCTGCTTGGCTATTGGCTGCTCAAATGGGAAGCGCTGTCCAATTTTATTATTGCCTATCCGTGGGTAATTTTGCTGACATTGCTAATAAATATTTTTCTAGGAAAATGGACTGGATTGCGCCTCTCGGAATATTTGCGCTTCAGGGAAATTTTTAAGACAAGATGATTTATGCTGGATTTTTTTCAAAAAGCAAATATTATTTTGGGGATGAACGCCCGCAATTTGAAATTTATTCGGCCGTGCAACAGGAAGTCGGCCAAAAATCTGGCGGACGACAAAATAGCGAGTAAAAAACTGCTGAAAAAGGGCGGCGTGCCGGTGCCGAAATTGCTGGCTAAAATTTCCACGCTTGAAGAGCTGGAAAATTTTGACTGGAGTGTTTTGCCGTCAAGTTTCGCGTTAAAACCCAGTCGCGGCTTTGGCGGCGAAGGGATACTTGTTGTTTACGGGAAGAAAAAGGTCGCTCGCGGCGCTTCATTCGGCAATGAGGACGAAAACGGCAGCGAGGATGTTTGGATTAAAGCTGACAGGTCGTTGGTAACGAAAGATGACTTGAAAAACCATATTCGCAATATTCTGGACGGATCTTTTTTGCTTTCAGGAGCTTCCGACACGGCGTTTTTTGAGGAACGGTTGAAATTGCTGAAATTGTTCAAACCCTACGCTTTTCGCGGAATACCCGATATTCGCGTGATAGTGTATAATAAAGTTCCGGTAATGGCGATGTTGCGCCTTCCTACCAAGGAGTCAGGGGGGAAAGCCAATTTGCAGCTGGGAGCGATCGGGTTGGGAATTGACATGGCGAGCGGCGTTACAACCACAGCTATTCTTGGCAAACGGAAGTTTATTGAATATGTGCCGGAAACGCGAATGCCGCTTTCCGGCATCAAAATTCCCTACTGGCAGGATATTTTAAGACTGGCGGTGCGCGCTCAGGAAATTTCCAAGCTTGGATTTTTGGGAGCGGATATCGCCATTGACAAAGACTTGGGACCGGTTTTTTTGGAGCTTAACGCCAGACCCGGCCTTTCCATTCAATTGGCCAATATGGCTGGACTGAAAGAGCGTCTGATGAGAGTCAGCGGACTTAAGGCGTTGACAGCGGAAAAGGGCGTGCGAATCGGGATGGATCTTTTTGGAGGGGAAGTGGAAGAGGAGGTTGAGGATATTTCCGGACGGAAAGTCATCGGCGCGACGGAAAAAGTAAAACTTGTCGGCAAAAACGGGAAAGAAATTGAAGTGGAGGCCAAAATAGATACTGGAGCACATTCTTCTTCTATTGACAGGAATTTAGCTGTTAATCTGGGTTTTGAGGATTTGCTTAATTATTTTGACAAATTGGAATTGCCCGCGGGCTTTTCACGAGAAGAAGTAAAAAAAGTGGAAGAAGGATTGCGTAAAAGATATTTGGGCCAACATCCGGATTTAGCTGATATTGCGGTAATTTATTCGGCGCATGGAACATCAATCAGGCCAAAGATAAATATAGATTTTAACACAAATAACATATCTATTTCTACGCAAGTGAATATCGTTGACAGGGCGGATCTTAAAAAAGATATGATCATCGGAAAAATGAATTTAGGAAAATTTTTAATTGATGTAAATAAAAACAATGAAAAAAGTTTTAATTCTTTTCGGCAAAAGCAATTGGCGGACCGCTAAACCTTTTCAAAACAAAGATTATCAGTACTCCTACGAATATTTTTATGATTTGTGCCGGCGAAACGGGATTCAAATGTATCGCGCCTCGTATCAATGGTATGACTATCAAAAATGCATTTTTAAGCACGCCTGGATTTTTGAAGGCAGCGGCGGGCGGTGGAAGCGCGCTTCCAATGTCAAGCCGGATTTGATCTATGATAAAACAAAAGCCCGAATGGAAGTGTATTACAAAAAAGAGCTTATAAGAGAACGGTATCCGTTTATTAATAATCTTGAATTTACGCGTTTAATTGACGATAAGTTGAATGTTAGTTTATTGTTTGAAAAATGGAGCAAGCAAAATTGGCTTGTTGAAAACAAGGAAGATTTAAAAAAATATTTATCCAAAGTGAAAACAAGAAAAATTGTCCTTAAGCCGATGATTGAAAGCGGTGGTAAAAATATTTTGATCTGTGACAAAAAAGAAGCGTTAAAAAAATCAAAAATTAACCAGCCGTTTTTGTTGCAAGAATTCATTGACTCATCCAAGGGCGCGCCCGGACTGAATAAGAGTTATCATGATCTGCGTTTGGTTTTTGTGAATGAAAAAGTTGTTTATGCTTATATACGCGAACCGAAGAAAGGAAGTTTCTTGGCCAATTTGGCTCAAGGCGGATCGCTTATAATAGTTCCAAACAGCAAAATCCCCAAATCGCTTCGTCTGATAATTCAACACGCTAATAAAATTTTACAACCGTTCAACCCCAGGATTTATACCATTGATTTTATGTTTGATGAAAACGGATTTCCTTGGGTTGTGGAGCTAAACTCAATGCCCGGATTATATTTTACGCCGGAAGAAAAGCCATTTATGCTTAAAATGTACGCGGTTTTGCTAAAAGTTTTTATAAACAGAATTAAATGAGAAAACTATGAAAATTTCATTGATTTGCACAAAAGGAGGTTGGCATGCGAATGAGTTGATTAAGGCAGCTAAAAAAAATAAAATTCAATTAGAAAAAATATTATTGCAAGACATTAACGAAAATTTTGATAGTCGTTTTGGCGATGTGATTATCTGGTTTTCGTCAAAACTCGAAACATTAGACAGGAAAAATCTTTGCTTTCACTTAATGAGAACGCGAGTTGTTTTGAACAATGACTGCTTAGAATTGCCGTTTTTGACAAGAAAATATTTCCAACAAAAATATTTAGAAAGTTATAGTAGTTTGAATTCCATTCCAACATTTGTTTTTAAAAACCAGAAAGAGTTACTGTCCGCCATTCCTCAAAAACTAAAGTATCCAATTATTCAAAAACCCAATTATGGTTCGCAGGGCGACGACATTACCTTGTTGAAATCAGAAAAAGACCTAAAAAAACACAGTTATGATACTCAAAAATATATTTATCAAAATTTTATTGAAAATAACGGGGATTATCGCGTTTTTGTGTTAGGCGGAAGAATGCTTGGAGTTATAAAAAGAGTGGCGCGCAAAGGCAGTTATTTAAATAATATTTCTAAAGGCGGATCCGCGGAAGTTGTTTCTAATGAAAAATTGTTAACAGAATTTGAAAAAATTGCTTTGTCGGTTGCTTCAATGTTTAAACTTTCGCTTTGTGGAATTGATATAATCCAAGACTTAAAAAACGGCAAGTTATATTTTATGGAGGTTAACACCAATCCGGAATGGAAAGGATTCCAGCAGGCAACAGGAATTAATGTAGCGGAGAAAATCATTGATTATTGTTTGGATTTGCATAATCGGAAATTAAAAAACAAAACCGATCTCATACGTCAATATTTTGACAAAAATATCGCTAATCTTGGAAATCAGAAGTTTCACTATGTTTCCAGAATGTATTTATGGACCAGGGAAAAATTTTATCGTGAAGAATTGGATAAGCTAAAAAATCAATATCTGGGAAAAAATCAAAATGAAGTCCAAGAAAAAATAAAAGATTTGCTAAAATTAAAATATAATTATAATCAAAACAATCTGATTGCATGGAAAACAAGAAAAGAATATATGCTAAAGTATCCATGGCTAGCTCCGTTTAACGCGGTCCTTTTTCGGCATCTTTTCGCGGGTACGCTCTATGGCAATAACTTGCGTGATAGCATAAAAAAGGAAATTTCAGATAAAGAATTTGTAAAATTGGGCAATAAATTATATAAGGACAAAAAGGCAATAATTATAATGTCTACATTTGCTGTAAATTATTTTTACAATCTAGACCATTATTTCGGGAAGAGCAGATATGCCAATCCGCAATATTTCTTAAAAATATTTGAAGAATATGCGTGGAAACTGCCTGGCAATGAAACGCTTGGATTATACATGTTGACCCATGCCATCATTGGCGCTTCTAAATTTTATGCTTTTCCCATTAAGAGAGTTAAGATATATAAAAAAATGTTGAACAGAATTGAGGATTTAATTATTGAAAAATATTTTGATTTACACCTTGACATAAAGTTTGAGTTTTTAGTTTGTTGCAGGATTTGCGCGCACAAATCAAAACTTGAAAAAATAATTTTAGGAGAAGCTGAAAAATCACTAGCTGATAATGGAAATTTTTTAATCAGTCGCTTCAGCGGGTTGCCAACGTCAATTAGCAGAAATTTTCCCGATGCCGAGCATCGCAATGTTTTGTTTATTATGGCCAATAATGATTTTGCGCCATTAAAAAGACATTTAAGTCAACATTAATAGGCAAATATTTAAATTCGCTTAGTTTGTACTATAATAGCATTTATGAAATCAATTTTTATTTCACTCAAAAAATTCAAGGTTCTTCCTCAAAAAGAATATTGGAAAATCGCCGCCAAAACAGCGGCTGTTTTGGCTGGCGCCTTTTTTTTGTTTGTCATCGGCGTTTTTCTCTATTTCGCCAAAGATTTGCCCAGCTCCGAAAAAGTCATTTCGCGTTTGATAATTGAATCGGCAAAAATTTACGATCGCGACGGCAAACACGTCCTTTATGAGATCCACGGGGAGGAAAAACGGACGCGCATTCCTTTTGAGGAAATGCCGGAAAGCATTCGCTACGCGACCATCGCGCTGGAAGATCAGGATTTTTATTCGCATCATGGCATCAAAATGAGTTCCATCGCCCGCGCCGCTTTCAAGGACATTCTGAAACGCAGCGTGGCTCAGGGCGGCTCCACCATAACTCAGCAGCTGGTCAAAAATTCCCTTCTGACCCCGGAGCGGACTTTTACGCGCAAAATCAAAGAAGTTATTCTGGCCGTTGAAATGGAGTTGAAATTTTCCAAAGACGAAATTTTAGGGATGTATCTCAATGAAATTCCGTATGGCTCCAACGCTTACGGCATTGAGGCGGCGGCCCAGACGTTTTTTGGAAAACATGCCAAGGAATTGGCGCTGGATGAAGCGGCTCTTTTGGCGTCTTTGCCCAAGGCGCCAACTCTGTATTCTCCGCATGGTTCAAACATAGAACGGCTAAAAATACGCCAGGAATACGCAATTAGCCAAATGGCGCGGCTGGGATATATTACCGAACAACAGGCGGAAGAAGCTAAAAAAACAGACGTGCTGGCAAGAATAAAGCCCAATCGGGAAAAAATGGACGCCCCCCACTTCGTGATGTACGTTAGGGAATATCTGGAAAAAAAATACGGAAAACAAACCGTGGAACAAGAAGGATTGAGGGTTTATACCACGCTGGATTGGGATAAACAGCAGATAGCTGAAAGGGCGGTCAGGGAAGGAGTGGAAAAAAATATGAAAAACTGGAACGCTCACAACGCGTCTTTGGTGTCCATGGATCCGAAGACTGGACAAATTTTAGCCATGGTCGGATCCAGGGATTTTTTTGGAGAATCGCAGCCGGAAAAATGCGTTACCGGCAGGAATTGCAAATTTGAAGGGCAGGTTAACGTGGCGATTCGCGATCGTCAGCCCGGATCTTCTTTTAAGCCATACGTGTATTTAACTGCTTTTAAAAACGGATATACGCCGGAAACCTATCTTTTTGACGCGCAAATTAATTTTGCGGCGGAAGGACAAAAAGATTATATTCCCCAGAATTATGACGGAAAATTCAGAGGTCCCGTTAAAATGAAAGAGGCGCTTGCACAATCGCTTAATATTCCGGCAGTGGAAGCTTTGTATCTTGTCGGAGTGAAAAATTCCGTTTTAATGGCGAAAAATTTGGGCATTTCCGGACTTAATTATCCGGATCGTTACGGTTTATCTTTGGTGTTGGGCGGCGGAGAGGTGAAACTGCTTGACCACGTGAACGCTTTCGGCGTTTTGGCGAACGGCGGAGTTCGCCATGGAAAAACAGCCATTCTGAAAATAGAAAACAGCAAAGGAGAGGTTTTGGAAGAATATAAAACGGAAGAAGGGCAGAGAATCGTTGAAGAAAAATATACATCCATGATAAGCCATATTCTTTCCACCAATGATTATCGGAAGCCGGTTTTTGGGGAAACAAGTCCGTTGAGTTTCAGCCATCGCCATGTGGCGGTAAAAACAGGAACCACCAATGAATTTCGCGACGGTTGGGCGATTGGCTACACTCCGTCTTTGGCAGTCGGAGTCTGGGCCGGCAACAACGACAACAGTCCGATGCGCGCGGGCGCGGACGGAGTGAATGTGGCCGCTCCCATCTGGAGAAATTTTCTTGATCAGGCGCTGGGCAACCACAACTTGGAACAATTTCCCAAATATGAAAAAGAGGAGGCCGGCAAGGATATTTTGGACGGCAAGATTAATGTTAGAGAAAATGTCAAAGTTTGCAGGATACCAGGAAAAGAAAGCGAATACTGCCTGGCTAATGATTATTGCGGTCCGAGCGACGTGAAGAAAAGGGATTTTGCCGAAGCGCATTCCATTTTGTGGTATGTGAAAAAAGACGATCCGCGCGGAGATCGGCCGCAAAAACCGGAAAATGATCCGCAATTTAAAAATTGGGAAAAAGCTGTCCAGAAATGGTATGAAAGAAATAAAGAAGATTACATTCTCGGCTCTCCGCCGGAAGAGGAATGTAAGAAAGACGATTTTTCCAAATATTTCCCTGCCGTTTCGATGAGTGTTTCCAAGGATTTGGCGGCGATGAAGCTTGTTATCAAAGCCAATATCAACGCGCCTTATGGAATAAGAGAAATTGATTTTTTTGTGAAGGATGACAAAATTTACAGTGGCTCTGGAACGGAAACGTCCTATTCGTTTGCGGCGGAAGATATAGGCAAAACCGTTAGCGTTAAAGCGGTTCTCACAGACAAAAACAACAACCAAACCAGCGCGAGCGAAAACGTAACTTTGTAAAAAAATAAATCAGAAACAAAACATATGATAGCTAAAATTTCCGGCGAAATCCAATTTATCAGAGATTTTTATGTTGTTGTTGATGTGCGGGGAGTGGGTTATAAAATCTTTGCCACGGCTTACGCTTTGGGCAAAATCGCGGGAGAGAAGGAAGCATTATTTTACACGCACACTTATGTCCGCGAGGACGCGCTGGCTTTATATGGTTTTTTAACGCTTTCCGAACTGGAAATGTTTGAGCTTTTGATAACCATTTCCGGAATCGGACCAAAAGCCGCGATGGGAATTTTGACGGTGGCGGATCCAAAAACCATCCGCGCCGCCATTCTTAATGAAGATCCGTCTATTTTAACCAAAGTTTCCGGCGTCGGCAAAAAAACCGCCGAAAGGGTTATTATGGAACTGAAAAACAAAGTGGCTGATTTGCCGGAAAACGAAAAAGAAAAAGCGATCGCTGACAATGACGCCATGGAAGCTCTTTTAGGAATGGGTTATTCGGTTGGCGAGGCGCGCGAAGCGTTGAAATCCGTGCCGGCGGACATGAAAGACATCGGACAAAAAGTGAAGGCGGCGCTTAAAAATTTGGGAAAAAGGCGATAAATAAAATGCAAATTGATTTTCTTCAGTCTGACGAGTGGCGGGAATTTCAAAAAGCCGCCGGACGCGAAACTTTTCTGATTGCGGGAGAAAAATTTCGCGCGAGCGGTGTGAAACACAATCTTCCGGCGGTCGGGAGTTATTTTTACATTCCCCGCGGACCGGTTGTGTCAATAATCAATGATCAAAACGCGACAATCAGGCAAATTCAAAATTATTTTCCCGGGATAATTGAATTGGCAAAAGAAAACAACGCGGGCTGGATCAGGATTGATCCGGATAGAAAAGAATTCATGGATGTCTGCGCGAAGTTACTGAAACTGAAAGCCGTCAGGGCGCCGCATGATATGCAACCGAAAGAGATATTGGTTTTGGATATTTCCAAAAATGAAGAAGATTTGCTGGCGGAGATGAAGCCGAAGACAAGATATAATATCAATCTCTCGCGGAAACGCGGGGTTTCCGTGAAAGCAATTTTCAATAAATCTTCAGATTCCGATGATCAAAATTCAAATTTTTATATTAATGAATTTATGAGATTGGTGAAAGTTACGGCAAAACGAGACAAGATCACTTGCCATCCGGAGAGTTATTATCGCAAAATGTTTGAAATAATTCCGGGAGATATTTTAAAATTATATATTGCTGAATATAACGGAAAAGTCGCCGCGGCCAACATTGTCGTTTTTTGCGGCGATACGGCCACGTATCTTCATGGAGCGTCGGATAATGAATTTCGCAACGCGATGGCGCCGTATCTTCTGCAATGGCAGGCGATAACGGACGCCAAAAAAGCGGGATTTGCAAGATATGATTTGGGCGGGGTGAAATCATACGATACGCAGTGGACAAAAAACAATGGCGATTGGTCCGGAATAACCAGGTTTAAAACCGGCTTTGCTCCGAACACGAATCCGATTGAATTTCCGGGGAGTTATGATATTATTTTGAATCCCTTCCTGTATAATATTTATCGCCTGCTGCAAAAGGTTAAAAGTTTATTTTGAAGCTCATCAACAAGCCGTTTTATTGTCATGAAAACTTGAAGCCAAAAAGGATTTGACTTTTTTTGTCTTTGGAGATAAAGTGTGAAGAATTAAAAATAAACAGATCTTTACCAATTTTTATAAAATTTACAAGGAGGCGCAAAATGAAGAGCAAGGAGCAGTATATTTTTGATCTTTATGATGAAAATCCATCGGATCGTTTCAATATGGCCTATGAATTTTCAAATCTGGTGCACAAAAATCACACAAGAAAAGACGGAGTCAAGTACATCGTTCATCCAATTGAAGGGGTTTATACCGCAAGAATTGCAGGCATCAATGACGAGGAAGTCGATATTATTTTATTATTGCATGACACCATAGAAGAGTCCAGGGATCAAGGCGGAAAGATTGTCACCAGAGAAGATATTGAAAAAAAATTTGGATCAGAGATCGCGGATGACGTGGCCGCGATGACGAAAGAAAAAGGGCTTGATGTTAGGGGACTTGTTAATTATTTCAAGGAAATTGAAAAAAAACCAAGAAGGGTTTTTGTAAAAACAGTGGACAGATACATAAACATCCGCAGAGGAATGTTTGGCGTCTTCAGTGATGAAAAGACGGGTGAATATGTGTATGAAACGCGTTATTATATTCTTCCGATGTCGGAAAGGATAATAACCCTTGCTGAATCAGAACATGATTTTTTCGGAAAAGAAGAATATATAAAATACGCAAAACCACTCAGGTTTCTCAGGGGATCTATGAAAGGTATAATAAGAGGGGCTGATTATTCCATGCAATTATATCAGGATATTAAGAAAAATAAGAATTTGCTTGAAAGAATAAAAGAACTGGAAAGCGAGCTTTTATCTTGTAAAGCTCATAAAAAATAAGAAAAAAATAAATAATTATTATGGGCCTGGTGCAACTGGGCCCTGTTTTTTATTTAAATAATTTGGGATATAATGGTATTGTATGAAAAAACTAATACCTCAAAAAATAAAGAATGCGTACCATTTGCTTCAGGCTATTTTGGCCAATGTTTGGCATAGATTTCCCTCTCGAAAAATAAAAGTTATCGGCGTGACGGGAACCAATGGAAAAACAACCACCTGCCAGATGATTGCCAAAATTCTGGAAGAAGCCGGATATAAAACGGCGATGATTTCCACCATAAATTTCAAGCTGGATTCCGAGGAGTGGGTTAATAACACCAAATTTACCACATTATCTTCTTTCGCCACTCAGAAATTCATCAAAAGGGCGGTTGAGAAAAAATGCGATTATCTCGTGCTGGAAACATCATCCCATTCCCTGGATCAGAACCGGGTCTGGGGGGTGAAATATGATGCGGCAGTAATTACCAATTTGACGAGAGAACATCTTGACTATCACGAAACGATGGACAAATACAGAAAAGCAAAAATGAAGCTTTTTCAGATGACTTCAAAAAATAACGGAACGTTGATTGTTAACTTAAACATGGAGAATCCGCGGGATTTTTTAAAATACGAAGCCAAAGAAAAATACGGTTACGCGGCGAGGATTCCAGTTTCCCGCTCTTTTTCTTTGGTGAAAAATGAAGCGCGAATGGTCGCGGCCGGTGAAATAGAAATGGGAATCAATCATTCAAAATTCAAAATTCAAAATTCAAAATTTCTTTTGAATCTGCCGGGAGAATTCAATATTGAAAACGCGCTGGCGGCTATAAGCGCCGGACTTTCCCAAAACATCGGAATGCAAACGATTGCCAGCGCGCTTTCAAAAATCAAAGGCGTTCCCGGCCGCTTGGAATATGTTCCGAACGGCAGGAATTTAAAAATTATTGTTGATTACGCGGTAACGCCGGATTCTCTTGAAAAATTATACGAACTGATTTCCAGCTTGAAACTGGCGCGGAAACAACCAGGTCGTTTGACGCCCAGAGTCATCGTCGTTTTTGGCGCTTGCGGGGAGCGGGATCGCGGAAAAAGGCCGATTATGGGAGAAATCGTTTCGCGTTACGCCGATTATATTGTTTTGACCAATGAAGATCCGTATCGCGAAGATCCGGAGAAAATCATCAATGAAGTGGCGGCCGGGGTTAAAAACAAACAGCTGGACGTTAATTTTTGGAAAATTTTGGACAGGCGAGGGGCGATCAAAAAAGCTCTGCGGATTGCAAAGACCGGAGACTTTGTGGTGGTAACCGGAAAAGGCGCCGAAGTCACGATGGCGATCGGCGGCAAAAGAATTCCATGGAACGACAAAAAAGTGATACTGGAAGAATTAGGATAATATTTTTGCCAAAAAAATTGTCAGGGCAAATCCCAATATTCCCCCGATAATAACTTCGCTGACACGATGGCCGATTCTTTCCTTGAGGCGCGGAAAATTTTTTTCATCCACGTTCAGCTGGCGAACAAGCATATTGAGATAACGCCCCTGATCGCCCATATACATCCGAAGCCGCACGGCGTCGTCAATAACGATAACGGCTAGAATGGCGGCAATGGCAAAAGCGCTGGAACGTATTCCGTTTTCGTCAAAAATAGCCACGGCTGTTACCAAAGAAACAATAAAAGCGGTGTGGGCGCTCGGCATGTGGCCGTGCGTCATGGAATATTGCAAACTCCAGCCGTGCTTCATGGAAAAAACAACAAACTTTATTGTCTGGGTAACAGTTCCGACGATAATCGGAATGGCAAAAATGGCGTATTGAGAAATTATTTCCATATTTTTATTTTAACACGGATTTCCGGATTTGCATATCCGGCGAAAAAAAGTTATTATTGAAAAAACGAGAATAATCATTAAAAAACAAATTATTATGATCATCGGAATTATTTTAATCATTATTATTGCCGCGGTTTTGTTGTGGATTGTTTTTATTTACAACGGACTTATCCGTCTTAAAAACCGCGTGGAAGAGGCGTGGAGCGACATTGAAGTGCAACTAAAAAGAAGATACGATCTCATTCCCAATTTGGTCAGTTCGGTCAAGGGTTACGCCGCGCATGAAAAGCAGGTTCTTGAAAACGTAACGGAAGCGCGAAGTCGCGCCATGGGTGCGGGAACGGCTCACGACAAAGCCGAAGCGGAAAACATGCTTTCGCAAACGTTAAAATCGCTGTTTGCCGTCGCGGAAAATTATCCGAATCTCAAAGCCAATGAAAATTTTTTGGAACTACAAAGGGAATTGGCCGACACGGAGAACAAGATTCAGGCCGCGCGCCGTTTTTATAATGGAAACGTGCGCGATTTCAACACAAAAATTGAAGTTTTTCCGGACAGCATTATCGCCGGAATGCTGAAATTTGCCAGAAGGGACTTTTTTGATATGGACGAAAAAGAAAAAGAACCGGTAAAGGTGGAATTTTAGTCCGCACTCTTCCCGATAATGGCCGGACAAATTTGTTATATCGCTTTTGCTGCGGATTCGTAAATTTCATTTGCCAATTTTTTTTCTTGCTAGAATAAAATTAACGAATTCTTGGCGGTTAATTTTTAACAAAATAAAAATAAAATGAATGCGAAAGATACAGTAAAACAAAAAATTATCATTAAGTTTTTTTTGGTTATTTTTGCCGCTACCACGGTTTTTGGAGCGTCTTATTATTTAGTCGGAAAAATGATTGACAGGCAGGAAAAATCACGGACGGTTTTTGAGAATGAATCCGAGGAAGTCAAACAACAAAGCGGACAACATTTGCCGGAAAAAAAATGGCCGCAAGCCGATGAAGAAATTATTGACAACCAAACCGACATAATTAAAAAAAGGATGGGTTAATTGGCAGGAACCGCGCGATATCGGAGATTTGGGGCTGACAACAAAAGAATTATACAGAGGGTGCAGCAGTTTTGGCGACAACAAAAAAAACAAATGCGGTGGATCTGATGATATCTCTTCAAATGGCGTAAAATATATTAAGGTCGGCGAAGTTGCCAAAGGAAAATATGCCGACAATGAAGTGGTGGTTGTGTCCAATATCGCTGAAGGGGCGTCTTATAATGTTGAATTTTTTAGAATTTTGAAGCGCGGCAATCATTTTATTTTTCTGGGAAAACATCTGGACAATTACGACAAATATTTAAACGAGTTTATAAAAAGATATTTTTTCAGCGGAACGGGAACAAAAATCATAGACAACAAAATATCAATTGAAGAACTTGTTTACCCGGATTCAATGACGGGAGAAAACGACAGGCAAAAATTCAAAAAAGACAAATACGCGCGCGGCTTTTTTTCCAATGCCAAATTAAAACCGGTCTTTGTCCACAAGGAATACGGCCAGGTCTGGATGACGGACTCAATAAAAGCGTTGAATCAGAATCCGACAGAATTTGAGTTAAACAGTTATATTGACGCGGTGAGTGATTATAGAAAAAAATACCAGGATATTTTTGGATCTTTGGGTTTTTATATAAAAGCGCCTGACGGAACGGCGGTGGCGTACAAACTAGAGCCGGACATTTTTGCGAATGAGGATGAACATAACAGATCTGGAGTTTTGGGCGTCGTATGGAACAATGGGGAAAAAAACAAAAATACATATGAAAAAAATCCCAGCGGATGCGGTGCGGGCGATTATGTTTATGACGAAACATTAAAAATCAATCTTGATAACGACGCTGTGATAGTCGGAAAAACGGAAAAAGGAGACAATATTTACGGATATAAAAATACGACGAATCCTGATTTTGAAAAATTATACAGCGATGTCTATTGGGTGGAAGACGGAAAAAAGAAAAAAAGCAAAGAAGATTTTTTAAAAATGAATCCCAAAGTTTTCTGGACGGATTACTTCGGAAGAATATTAGCTTTTTATCGCGCGGATATTATTTCTCCGGCTGAATGCGGAAAGCCCGTAATCTATCTTTATCCGGAGAAGCCGATGAATATAAGCGTTCGGGTGAAACTGGAAAACGGTTTCAGTGTTACCGATCCGGACCATGGCAGCGACGGCTGGAAAGTTTTTGCCGACACGCAAAGCAATATTGTAAATCTGGCAGACGGAAAAACATATCCTTATCTTTTTTGGGAAGGACAAGGCGGCGCGCCGTACAAAATATCTTCAAACGGATTTGTGGTTGCCAAAAATCAACTAAACTCGTTTTTTAACGATAAATTATCCCGACTGGGATTGATCGGCAAAGAAATTAACGATTTTAAGGAGTTTTGGATCCCGGAAATGGTCAAAAACAATAAACCTTATTATTTTGTAACTTTTCTTTCCAAAAGATTCATGGATGTCAACGCTCCGCTTGCCATTGATCCCGCGCCGGACACGGTTATTCGCGTTATGATGGATTATGAGGAGCTGGATCAATACAAAAACGTTATGCCGCTTAAACTTCACGCTCCGGAACGCGAAGGATTTACCGTGGTGGAATGGGGAGGAATTTTAAAATAAATTTGTTAAATAATGCAAAGACAAAAGAAAATTGTAGCGATTTTTGCCGCAGGCTTGTTTTTTGCAATGATGGGAGGAATTTTCGCGCGCGATAATCGGATTGAAAAAAGCATTCCTGAAAATAAAATTTTTGAGACATCGCCAAAAACAGCTTTACCGGAAGCTGTTTCTTTTATTTCTCCGCATCATCTTGTCGCGCGCAAACTTATTGAAAATATTTTTCAAAAGACGGCGCAAATCAACAAAAATCACGAAATTAAAAAAATTGTTCTCATAAGTCCCAATCACAACAATATCGGGCGAGGGTGGGCGGTTTTGGCCGACAATGATTGGGAAATTGAGGGCGGAAAAATTGATGCTGACAAAAAAATGATCAGAACTCTCGCGGAAGAAGCGGACATTTTTTCATTGGATAATGAAGCGTTTGAACAAGAGCACGGCATAAAAAACTTGTTGCCTTTCGCGAAAAAATATTTTCCGCAAGCCGAAATAACCCCGATTATGCTGCGCGACGGACTTTCTTCATCCAAAGCGGAAAAAATCGCGAATTTATTGGCTGATAATTCCGATTCCGGAACTGTTGTGATTCTTTCTGCCGATTTTTCGCATTATATCGGGCAAACAGCTTCCGAAATGCACGATCAAATATCTTTGGATTCCATTAATAATTTTAATTATAAAAAAATCAGCCGGATTGACATTGATTGCCGCGGCGGATTGGAAATTTTATTGCGGTATTCCGAAAAACTTGGCCGCCGAAAGTTTAATTTTCTGGAAAAATCAAGCTCTTCGGAAATTTACGGCCGGGATTTTGGTTCGGAAAACACCAGCTATCTCACCGGTTATTTTTCGCAAGGAAAAGGCGAATTAAGTTTTGGCGCGGCCAGTTTTATGTTTTTTGGCGATCTGATGCTGGATCGGGGAATGCGCCCGCTTTTGAAAAACAAAGGCGTTGATTGGCCGACGAAAAAAATCCACCGCTTGTTTTGGGGGCAGGATTTCAATGTTGCCAATCTGGAAAGCGCGGTTACAAGCAACCCTTCCGTTTCAATAAATTCACGCGCAAAAGAAAAAGAACATTTTTCCTTCACTTCCGATCCGGAAACAACCGCAAGTTTCTTAAAAAGCAATCATATCAACATCCTGAGTTTGGCCAACAATCATACGGATGATTTTGGAGAAATTGGCGCTCAAGAAACGGAAAATTATTTGCGCGAAGCAAGCGTGGATTATTTCGGCAGTCCGCTGAAAAAAGACGCTTATCTCGTGAAAGAAATAAACAACAAAAAAATCGCTTTTATCGCTTATAACCGATTTGGAGGCGCCGGCGAAGAAAGCGTCGCGAAAAGCATCAAAAAAGCCAAAAGCGAAAATGATTTGGTTGTTTTAATGGCGCACTGGGGAACGGAATACGCTTTTTTGCCGGATGAAAAACAAATTTTTTTGGCGCGCCAATTTATTGATGCCGGAGCGGACTTGATAATCGGTTCCCATCCTCATGTCGTTCAGCCGGTGGAGATTTATAAAAATAAAGCCGTATTTTATTCCCTCGGCAATTTTGTTTTTGATCAAAATTTTTCAGAAGAAGTCAAAATCCGTTTGGCGCTGGGAATTATCTATGCGGACAATAAACTGTCTTTCTATTTAATCCCTTTATATCTTGAAAGAAACGGGCAATTGGCGATTATGCAAGAAGAAAAAAGAAAAAATTTTTTGGAAAAAATCGCCGGCAGTTCAAAAATTGATATTTCTGTAAAAAACAGTATAATAAAAGGCAACCTCCAATTGTTTAATTGAATATGCCGACTTTATACACGCAAAAAGACAAAAATATCCGCCTGACATGGGTTTATATCACCGGTTTTTTGGCATTTGTCATCGGCATCGGATATATTTTTGCTGGAGCGATGAACAACAGCACCATACTTTACGGCGCGGTGATATTTTCATTTGTCATGAGCTTCGGATCGTATTGGTGGAGCGACAAAATAGTTTTGGCCATGAGCGGAGCCAAAAAAGCGGACAAAAAAAATAATCGGCAAATTTATAATCTGGTGGAAAATCTCTGCATTACGGCCGGCTTGCCGGTTCCCCAAATATATATTATTGAAGATTCCGCTCTCAACGCTTTTGCCACCGGCAGAAATCCTGAACACGGAGTCATCTGTTTAACCACGGGTCTTGTCCAAAAATTGGAAAAAACGGAGCTGGAAGGAGTTATTGCTCACGAACTCTCGCACATCGGCAATCGCGATATCTTGCTTTCCACCGTGATAGTGGTGCTGGTCGGATTTGTGACTCTTTTGGCCGATTGGTTTCGCCATTGGACGTGGGCGGGATTTGGCCGCAAACGGGAAGGCGGCGGACAATTACAATTAATCCTGCTTGTTCTGGCCGTAATTTTGTCTATTTTGGCGCCGCTCGCGGCCATGCTGATGCAGATGGCGATTTCCCGCAAACGCGAATTTTTGGCGGATGCAGACGGCGCCTTGCTTACTCGTTATCCGGAAGGTTTGGCGAGCGCGCTTCAAAAAATCTCCGCCGACAATGAGCCGTTGGAAGCCGCCAACCGCGCCACGGCGCATTTATACATAGCCAATCCTTTCAAGGGCAAAAAAATTTCCTCCTTGTTTCAAACGCATCCGCCGATAGAGGAAAGAATCAAGGCGTTAAGAGAAATAGACGCGAGGCAGTCATCGTCTAATTATTCAGTAAACCGTGAATTTTAAGTTTCCCAAAAATGACAAATACCACTGGACGCGGCACGCGGTTCTCAAAATGGCGCGATACGGTCTGAGCGCCCAAAGAGTCGCGCGCGTGATTAGGAATTCGCAAAGGCGGGAGGGTGGCATCGCGCCCAAAACTGTCGCTGTGATGCAGCCCGTTTCCGTGAAAATCAGAAACGGCAAAAAAACATGGAAACAGGAAATTTGGGCAATGTTTCGGTTACGGGGCGGGGAAATTTCCAGATCCCGATTTCCGGCTTCAGGGCGGACCGCGGGTTCAAAAATACAAATCCGAAATTCAACAAAACGCGAGATCCGCGTAATCAGCGCCTGGCGGTATCCGGGAGTGAGCCCGAAAAGAAATCCGGTTCCGGAAGAAATCCTGCGGGAAATCAAAAACATTTTATGAAAAAATATTCTGCAATTTTGTTTTTTTGTGTTTTTGTTGTATAATTCCGGCAATTGGTCTTGGTGTTGTTTTGCCGGAATTGTCTGGAAATCAATTTTGCGAATCGGCGAAATTAGACGGTGTCCGTTTGCCGTTTTCGTTTGAAATAAAATACTTATGTGGAAAAAGAAAAACAAAAAAATATCCAAAAGCGCGAAACTTGCCATTTTGTCTGTTTTTGTCGTTTTTGGTTTTTTTCTTTTGAACTTTCAGGGCGTTGAATTGGACGGTGGCAGTCACGGCGAAAAGGTGTTTGTTTATGAAACAGCGGAAAAAACTTTTGCACAAAATAGTAAACCCGCGATTAAACATCAGGATGCCGGGACGGTAGGGAATATGTTTTTAAAAGCGATAAAAGCCGTATTATATGGAATTTTTTTGGTTTTCGCTTGGTTTTTGGGAGTGGCCGCGGTTATTTTTGGATGGGTGGTTAATCCGGAAAATATTTATAGAGTTCTGTGGAATCCGGCTATTTATGAATCATGGAAAACGGTGCGCGATATTTTAAATATCGCTTTTATTCTGACTCTTTTATTTTCGGCTTTTTGCACTGTCTTTCAGGTTTCAAAATACCACCTTATCGGAAAAGGCATTCTGCTCAACGTGATTCTTGTGGCGCTTCTGGTGAATTTCAGTTTTCCCATCGCGCGCTTTGTCATAGACGTGTCCCACATTATTTTCTACTTTCTTTTTAACAGTCTTGTTCCCGCCGGCGGCAAGGGCGAAAGCATTTTTGCACAGATTGCCGAATATTCAAGTATTGTGAAAGTGATTAATTTTAAAACAGCCACATCTGACAGCACGTCCGTCTGGTTTTTGCTAGCTATTATTACTCTCACTTTCATTTTGATGATCACTTTTCTCGTGATAGCGCTGTGTTTTGTCGTCCGGTTGGCTGTTTTGGGAATTGTTATCATTCTTTCCCCTGTTGGGTTCGTGGGATTAATTTTTCCCGCCATCAACAAACATGCCAATGATTGGTGGGACGCTCTTTTTAAATATTCTTTTTTCGCGCCGATAATGATGTTTGTAATCGTCTTGTCCGTAAAAATAATGCAAAATATGAGTAACAGCGCCATTGATGCGACTTTTCTTCGAGACGCGGGAAACAATGTGGGATCGAGCGATAGCTCCAGTTTTGTTGCCAGCGCGGCGCTTTTTTTCATCCCGGTCATTCTTCTTTGGACCGGTTTTTTGGCGGCACTGAAACTGGGCGGCGCGGCTGGCGAGATAGGAACAAAGGCCTTTAATAAAAGCATAGCATGGAGCAAAAAAATGGCCAAAGGCACGGCCAAGGGAGCCGGATATGCCGCCTGGGCCGGCGCAAGAAAAATCCCCGGATTTAATGAATTGGAAGGAAAAACGAGAGCCAAACTGAAACATTACAAAGACACATTGACCGGCAAGAAAGGAAAAGGCGTTGATGAAAGAAAAGAAGCGTATGACGAAGAAATGGCGGTGCGCGAAGCAAGGCAAAAAGCGAGAGCAAGTGGAAAAGATCCAAAGGAAGCCGAAGCGAAAGCAAGACAAAAATTTAAGGAAAAAAGAAATAGAGAGGCCATTAAAGAAAGAGCAGAAAACTGGGAAAATAAAAACATGAAAGACGTTGTGGATGAAATTGAAAGAATAGAAAATGGAATAAGTAGTAAAGGACTAGCTCCCAGTCAGGAGAATTTTAATGAATTAGCTGGTTTGCGGGAGGCTGCCAAACGCGATAGCAAAGAATATGAAAAGGAGATAAAAAGAAGAACTAAAGCATCCACTCCGTATGCTGTTCCGGAGCCGAGTTTTGACAGGCGTGAATACGTGAAAAAAATTAATCAACATAAGTTGTTGATATCCACTCCCTTGCCAAGCGGAACAACTCAAGATCAAAAAGATAAATTTGATAGAAAAGTCCTTAATCTTAAAAACGAAATTGAAGCGCTTGAAAATGCGAAAAAATTACATGATGAATGGAAAAAAGAAAAGAAGGAATTTTACCAAGACGAAACCGCCAAAACAATGAAGCAACACGGCACATACACAGACCAAGCTATCAAGGGGGTTTAATTTAAGAATAAACAGAAACAAAAATGATGACGCGAGATTCAATAGAATTAAAATTTGATATTTCCGGCAAAATAGAAATGCCCCATCTTTCTTATGGGAAAGTCGGTTCTGCTTCAAAACATGCCATTGCGTCGGACGTATTGGCAAGAAAAAACGAAGATGTTCTATTAATAAATTCCACGGGATTTAATGTATGTTCGGTTTTTGCCGGACTTGCCGAGAGGCATATTGAACATATCGCGAATTACGCTCCCAAAGAATATAAAAAAGAAATTATTGATTTGCTCTCAAACATAGCCGAGGTGGAAGACATATTCAGAATCGCCAAGTTGCTGGATGAAGATCTGGGAAACAATTCAACAAAAAACCAGGAGCGGGTGAAAAACATAATCCAATACGTGAAAGACAACAAAATCGTTTTTGAATTTTAAGAATTTAAAAAATTATGGCGGTTATTTATCCGGACGAAAATTACAATTACGGCTTTCAGCCGCAAAAAGCGGACGATTTGGCGTATGGCTTGGAAAATGAAAAAAAGGCCGTTGCCGAAGCGACGGAAGAAATCAAGAAAGATCTTTTGGCCAGATGGAAAAAACGCTACGCCGACGCGGAAATTTTTCCGCCAAAACTGGCCGGAACAAACCCGGAAGTCGTTGAATTTATGCTGTCTTTCAAGCACACGCTTTTTTATAACAAGCTGGCGGGCAATCTTGGTTTGGATCGGAATCAGAGAGACAATTTGCCGCAAATCGTTTGGGAAATCGTGATCGGAAAAAACTGGCGCGACGCGGAACAAATAATTGCCGGCGGACTCGGATTGGACGGAAAAAAAGCCGGAACTATAGCCGATTTTTTGTTTGCCAATATTTTGGACCAAGCCAAAATTCTTTCGGAAAAACCGTTTGTCCCGCGCCGAAGAATCGCCGCCGAAGAAAAAACGGAAACAAAACTTATTGCCGTCAGGTTTTCCCAGTCCCTGAAACAATATCCCTCTTTGGGCGAACAGCTGATAACGTCCGGCCCTCTGCGGTTGCGCGTTTTTCCCGCCCCCGCGCGGCCGTCAATCAAAAACTGGATCGCCGATTATCATGAAAACGCGGGCGCGGGAAGCCACGGAGTGATAGATCGCGGAAATTATTTGTTCCATACGGAAAACACCAGGCGGCTTACGGACGGCGAGCGGCAGAGAGTCGGCTATATTATCAAAGCGCTGGACGAAGACGCCGTCGTTACGATTAATCAGGAAAAAGGAGAAATTGTGTTTCAGGCGAATGAATTCCGGAAACGGACGGTAAACGAACCGAATCGCCCGCCGGCAAAAATGGAAACCGTGAATAATGAGTCGGGAGCGGGGAATCAGAAACGGGAAAGCGCGGTTCGCGAACCGATAACCGAAGAAAATCTGAAGTTTTCTTCCCCGCACACTTTTCCGGCGGAAAAACGTTCCGAAAAAGCTGTTTTTCAGCCGCGGACGGAATCGCGTCCGGTTCCGCGGCCGGCGCCTTCTTTCCAGCCGTTCGCGCGGACGATTCAATCGTCTCGCCCCAATCTATACCGCATCACGCCCATCAATCAGCCGGGTCCGGAAACTTCTCCGCGCGGCAACAACTCCAAAAACGATCCTAAAACAAAAGGAAACGTTGTTGATTTAAGAAACTAGTTTTTCAAATGAAAATTGTTATTGAAAAATTAAAAGTCGCGCCGTTACTGTTTTTTTTGGCGCTCTTTTTTCATTATGCCAGCGCCGGCGTGATTGCCGACGCTCCGTGGATCAAGGATGCGGCGCTGAACGCTCTGGAATTTCTCTTGTCAATCGCGGGCGTTCTTGCTATAATATCAATGGTTGTTTCAGGCGCCATCTATTTTTTTTCCGCCGGCAGTCCGCAAATTGCGGAAAAAGCCAAGAAAGGTTTTGGGTTTTCAATTATTGGAACTATCGCGATATTCGGCGCGCTGATAATCGTGAAAACGGCGCAAAAACTTGTTGAATGACGCGGCGCGAACCGTGTCAAAAAATGAATGTTATGATTTTCAATCCATAACTAAAAATAGAAGGAGGTGTAAATATGCAAACAAAAATAAAAAGAATAGTTTACGGGCTGGTTTCAGCGACTTTGTTCGCGCCGGTTTTGGCGGCGGCTCAATTCAAGCAACCGGGAGACACCAATTTGCCGCAAGGCACCGTGTTTAACATAATCAACAACATAATGAAATGGCTGCTGGGTCTGGTGGGTGTGATCGGCGTGATCGGTTTCGCGATCGCCGGCATTATGTATTTGGTTTCGGCCGGAGATGACGAAGGAGTCAAAAGAGCTAAAAAGGCCATGATAATGTCTCTTGTTGGTGTCATTGTTGCCCTGGTGGGTCTGGTGATTTTGCAGGCGGCCAACAAAATGCTGGGCGGAACAGACTCGATATTTTAATTTGGGAAAAATATTTTTCGTAAATAAGCAAACAGCCCTGTGGATAACCGGGCTGTTTTGTTTTTTAAAAACTGAAAAAATATGGTATAATTTTAACAGGAAAAACTGCCAGTCAAATTAAAATTAAATTTAACATTATGAAAAACAAAATCATCTTGCCACAAGGCGTCGTGTGGAGCATAATCAACAACATAATGGAATGGATGCTGGGTCTGGTGGGTGTGATCGGCGTGATCGGTTTCGCGATCGCCGGCATTATGTATTTGGTTTCGGCCGGAGATGACGAAGGAGTCAAAAGAGCTAAAAAGGCCATGATAATGTCTCTTGTTGGTGTCATTGTTGCCCTGGTGGGTCTGGTGATTTTGCAGGCGGCCAACAAAATGCTGGGCGGAGCAGACACGCAATTTTAATTTGGGAAAAATATTTTTCGTAAATAAGCAAACAGCCCTGTGGATAACCGGGCTGTTTTGTTTTTTAAAAACTGAAAAAAATATGGTATAATTTTAACAGGAAAAACTACCAGTTAAATTAAATTTAATATTATGAAAAACAAAATCATCCGGCGCGTTTTTTTCGCGGTTATTTTTTTCTTTCCCGCCTTGGCGCTGGCCCAATGGGATCCGAGCAGTTACACGGAGACGAAATTGCCGTCCAATTCCGTTTATAACATTATCCATAATTTACTTTTGTGGATACTGGGAATTTTCTCTGCCATCGCGATTATCGGCTTTGTGGTTTCCGGCATTTTATATTTAGTTTCAACCGGAGAAAAAGAAAGCGTTGAAAAAGCTAAAAAAGCCATGACAATGTCCATCGTCGGAGTCATTGTCGCCTTGATGGGTCTGGTGATTTTGCAGGCGGTCAACAAAATGCTGACCGGAACAGACCCGCAATTTTAATAACAAACATAAACAACGATTTTTTTATGAAAAAAAACAATCAAGCAAAAATAATCTACGGTCTTTTTTTTGTCGCCGCGCTCTTGTTTTTTGCGGCTCCTAATCCGGACGCTGAAAGAGGAATTTACAAAGTTTCCGGCGGCTCTCTTGTTTTTGCCTCTAATAATTCCAGCAAAGGCATTTACATTCCCACTTCTTCCGAAATCGGACTTTCCGACAAACCGGTAAAAGATATTGTTATGAATTTTTTGAAATGGCTTTTGACCATCTTCGGAGCGTTGGCGATCATCAGTTTTGTCATTGCCGGCATTTTATACTTGACTTCCGTGGGAGACAAAGAAAAAGCTCAAAAGGCGCAAAAAGCTATGGAAGCGTCTATTATCGGAGTGATTGTGGCCATTTCGGCTTTGGTGATTATTTACGCGGTTGACAAGGCCTTGCGGGCATCTTCGGGATTTTAGCGCGGATGAATTTTTTCGCGATTCAAGTCGGCGCGGAAAAAAAGAAACGCCAGTCAACATTTTTATGTCAACTGGCGTTTGGTTTATTCACGTTCGGCCCGAAGCTGCCGAACTCTTCTGGTGGAATAATTGTGCATTATTCCTTCGGCGGTTCTGCCGTCCGGGCTAAACTTCAGGGAAAAACTTCCGCACGCTGGATTATTTTGGCTGCGGAATTCCCAATTTCCTTCATATTGATTGAGACCGGTTTCCCTGGCCTCCATTACAAAGCTTTCCCCCGATTTGTACTGAGACACAAACCGGAGAAAATTTCCATTTCCATACGTTCCGAATCTGCCGCATTTTTCATCCCAGCAGATCCGGTATGTCCCAAAAATCTCACCCCTTTTTTCCCGAGCGATAACTTGCCCGGTTGAGTGGGTCTGAGAAACAACATCCCCCAGTTTTCTCGCGAGAACAAAGCCCTTGTTCCCGTGGAGGAATTCCCCGTTCTTGTCCTTAGTCATGACATAAATCAATGGCTCGGACCCCCCGTTCACCTTCCTAAACTTCCGGTCAATGATTAAAACCATATCACCCTTCCGGAGATTCTGGAGGTTTTTCCCCGTTGCGCTTTCATAAAGAACAGCGTCTTCTGTGACAAGCGCGAACTTTTCATATTCCGCTTGCTGGTCAAGTGAAAACGACCAGCTAGATTTTTTTGAATCCATCCACCCGTCAAAACTTCTTTTAACGGATGGGGACCAAACGCCTAAAAGAAAGGCGGGCGTTGCGACGATAAGCAAAACGGTCGTCGCCCAAAATCCCGCTTTTCCAATCACCCCAACCACTGGGATTCTTTTGAGTATGAAAAAAAGAATCCAGATTGGGGCCATTACCCCCATAATAATTCCGGCAACCGGCGATCCTGTGGCAACGCCGATTACTGAAAAAATAAGAAAGAATATTAACCCCGGCAGAGCCAGGATTAATATTAATCTTTTGAATTTTTCGTACAGCCTGATGGCCAAGTGCCAGCAGGCTTCTATTAACGTCAGTGCCGCGTTTCTCGCGGTCACTGAAAAAACAAACATTACTGCCAACAGCAATAAAGCCGCCAGCGATATTACGACTGGCATCATTTCCTCCTCCTTCGCTGGGTTTCATTCCAGCTTTTTATTTTTTTAAATTTTTCATTTAAATCGCAAAGGTTTTCACCTTGCGTCTTTTTTATTTTTTTAGCGCCGGTATTTATTTCCCGGCCGAACTCTTTCACTTTTTTCTGGATGGCGTCGTAAAACCCGTCCATCCCTTTTTCAATCTCGCTTTTACCCTCCTTTTTGGGAGGGATTATGGAAAAAACATTTGACCCTTTCAGGAAGTCGCGCCGAAGCTTAAACGTCTCTTCGTCCGTGCTTCCCTTTATGTCCAACAACTCCCTCAGGAAGAAGTAGAGATCTTTTTCTCCCCCCGTCCTGTCTATTTCTTTGTATGTCTTTTTTTTGACATAAGAGTTGTGTCCATCCTTGCTTGTAATGGTTTCTACCGTCTGCACCTCTCTTTCCAGATCATGGACGATCCCGGAAATAAAAAGCACAAACGCCTCCGCCTCTTCCTTGTTGTTTCGGCGAAGGTTAAACTCAAAGTCTACAATCTCTTTGATTTGATCTCGAGTGAAACTTTTATTTCCGAGATCGCTAAGGGATCTTTTAGCTGAATTGTAGTACCTCTCATCATCAGTACTACGACCAGCCTCTTTTAAGTCGAGCATTTTGCTCAACTTTTTTTCCGCGATGTCGATCCCCTTATCGGAGATCTTGCCTATTACCTTTTCAAATAGCGGGCCCAACAAAGAGCCCATTAAAATAGTTTTTAGTGGCATTTTCTGCCTCCTAATATTAAATTTTCAAGGTTCTTTCAGTTTCTTTCCTTGACTGTCGCAAAATGGAAGCCATTTCACGACAACACTAAATACTAGCATATTTCCGCGACTTTGTCAAATGATTGACAAAAGCGAATTGATCTGATAATTTAAACTCATACTGAAACGGTCCGCGCGAGCGGACTTTTTGTTAAGTTAGAAAAAGCGGAATTTGAAAATAAATTCGCTTTTCGGGCAATGTTAATAATGCCCGCAATCAATTAACTATTTAAGCAGCTAAAAATATGGCACGCAAAAAACAAACCAATAATCCCGCCGCCTCATCCGGCCGACTGGGAGAATTCGGCAGCGCTATAGCGCAGATAGCCGAAGAAAAAGGCATCGCCAAAGAAAAAGTCATTGAAACGGTGGAAGCGGCTCTGGCGGCGGCGTATAAAAAAGATTACGGCAAAAGAGGCCAGCACATCAAAGCGATGTTTGACGAAGTGACGGGCGGCGCCAGATTTTTCAAACTGCTGGAAGTGGTGGATGAAACGACCAGGGAATTTTTGACGGAAGAGGATGTTGCCGGAGAAAAAGAAGCCAAAGAAAAAAAAGACGCCAGGGACGTGGCGCCTAAGACAAAAAAAGAAAAACAGGAAGGCGGCAAAAGCGAAACGGAAGAAGAAAAGATTCCCCGCTTCAGCCCGGAAAGGGATATTGTCGTTGAAGAAGCCAGAAAAATAAAAAAAGGCGTTAAGGTCGGCGACGTTTTGGAAATTGAACTGGAATCCAAAAGCGACTACGGCCGCATCGCGGCGCAGACGGCCAAGCAGGTTATTATCCAGAAAATCCGCGAAGCCGAGCGTGATTCAATGTTTAAGGAATACAAAGAAAAAGAAGGAGAAGTTATAAACGGAGTCATTCAAAGAATTGAGGGGCGCACCGTGTTCGTGGACCTTGGAAAATCCGCGGGCGCGCTGTTTCCGTCCGAGCAGGTTGAAACGGAAAATTATCGCATCGGCAAACGTTTGAAAGTTTATCTTTTGAAAGTTGAATCGGATCCGAAGGGGCCGGGCATCACGCTTTCACGCAGCCATCCGGAAATTATCAGAAAACTTTTTGAACTGGAGGTGCCGGAAATTTTTTCCGGAACGGTGGAAATAAAAGCCATAGCCCGCGAAGCCGGATCGCGCGCCAAAATCGCGGTGGCTTCCAGGGATGAAGGAGTTGATCCAATCGGTTCGTGCGTGGGGCAGAAAGGCACGCGGGTTCAGGCCGTGATTGACGAATTGGGAGGCGAGAAAATAGACATTATTGAATGGAACGATAGTCCGGAAAAATTTATCAGCGCGGCTCTGAGTCCGGCTAATGTTTTGTCCATTGAAGCCGACGAAGAAAACAGGGCGGCCAAAGTCAAAGTGCCGGCCGATCAATTGTCTTTGGCCATCGGAAGGCGCGGGCAAAACGTGCGGTTGGCCGCGCGGCTTACCGGCTGGAGTATAGACATGATCGGTGAAACACCGGAAGGAGAAGCGCTGAAAGAAGATCAAAAAGACGAAACAGCGGCTGAAGTTTCCGCGGAAAGCGGCAAAGAGAAAGACGATTTGGATAAACCCAAAGAGGAATAATTAAAATATAAAAATAACAACGCGAAGACTCATAGTATTGTATTGTATCTTTAATTTTTTTATAATTAACCGGCCGCCCGCTATTCAAGGAGGGTTTGGCGGCCAGTAAAAGCAAAAAAGTATGACGACGTTATTTATATTGGGCAGCGCCGCGCTGGCCATTGTTTATGGAATTTTTCTGATCAAAAACATTTTGCGCCTTCCGGAGGGCAATGAAAAAATGAAATCCATCGCCCAAGCCATTCAGGAAGGGGCTCAGGCGTATCTTGATCGCCAATACAAAACCGTGGCGTTGGTGGCGCTGATTCTTTTTGTCGTCATCGGACTGGTTCCTCCTCTTGGCTGGAAAACGGCGCTGGCTTTTTTGCTAGGGTCTTTTTTGTCGGCGTTGGCTGGCTACATCGGAATGTACGTGTCGGTGAGGGCCAATGTCCGCACAGCGGAAGCGGCGCGCGGCGGAATTGAAAAGGCGCTGGCGGTGGCGGCGCGCGGCGGCAGCATTACCGGTCTTTTGGTGGTGGGACTCGCGCTTTTGGGCACGGCCGGTTTTTATTTTATAACCAATGACATCAAATCGCTGATAGGCATGGGATTTGGCGGGTCGCTTATTTCCATTTTTGCCCGGCTGGGCGGAGGTATTTTTACAAAAGCGGCCGATGTCGGGGCGGATCTGGTCGGCAAGGTGGAAGCCGGAATTCCGGAAGACGATCCAAGAAATCCGGCCGTAATCGCGGACAATGTGGGAGACAATGTGGGCGACTGCGCCGGCATGGCGGCCGATCTTTTTGAAACCTACGCGGTAACGTTGATTGCCACGATGCTTTTGGGCTCGTTGCTTTTTCCGGGTATGGATAATGTCGTTATTTACCCCTTGATTTTGGGAGCTATTTCCATCATCGCTTCCGTTATAGGAACTTTTTTCATAAAACTGAGCAAAATTTCCGGGAAAAAAACCGGTATTGCCAGTGGAGAAAATATCATGGGAGCATTGTATAAAGGACTGATTGTTTCCGGAGTTTTGGCGGCGGCGGCTTTTTATCCGGCTACCAATTATCTAATGCAAAACAACGGCAAATATCCGGAAATTGGCATTTATCTGGCTTCACTAGTCGGTTTGGCGGTGACGGCGGCGATGGTTATTATCACTGAATACTACACTTCCACCAAATACAAACCGGTGCGGGATATCGCCAAAGCTTCAAAAACCGGACACGGAACCAATATCATTACCGGACTCGCGGTCTCTATGAAATCAACCGGCTGGCCTGTTTTGGTTATTGTGGCGGCGACGCTCATCGCTTATTATTTTGCCGGACTTTACGGAGTGGCGATAGCGGCCATGGCGATGCTTTCCATGGCGGGAATTATCGTGGCCATTGATTCTTACGGTCCGATTACCGACAATGCCGGAGGTATCGCTGAAATGGCTGAACTCGGAAAAAATGTGCGGGAAGTTACCGATCCGTTGGACGCGGTCGGCAACACAACCAAAGCCGTAACCAAGGGTTACGCTATCGGTTCAGCGGCTCTGGCTGCGTTGGTTCTTTTTGCCGATTTTACTCACAGCATACCGGATTCTTTTGAATTTTTAATCAATGATCCCAATGTTCTAGCGGGTCTTTTTATCGGCGGACTTCTGCCCTATTATTTCGGCGCATTATCCATGCAAGCCGTGGGCCGGGCGGCCGGATCGGTGGTGGAAGAAGTGCGCCGCCAATTCCGTGAAATCAAGGGCATTATGGAAGGAAGCGCCAAGCCGGATTACGGCAAAACGGTGGATATTGTGACGAAAGCCGCTATCAAAGAAATGATTATTCCGGCGCTTATTCCGGTGTTGGCGCCTATTTTAGTCGGATTTGTCCTGGGAGTGCATGCTTTGGGCGGACTTTTGGTCGGTTCCGTTATTACCGGAATTTTTGTGGCAATTTCAATGACAAGCGGCGGCGGCGCTTGGGATAATGCCAAAAAGTATATTGAAGAAGGGCATTTTGGCGGTAAAGGATCTTTTGCCCATCAGGCGGCCGTAACCGGCGATACGGTTGGCGATCCATACAAGGATACCGCCGGACCGGCCATTAATCCGATGATTAAAATAATAAATATCGTGGCTCTTCTGATCGCCGGATTGTTGGTGTAATATTATAATATTATTGGAAATATGCGCAAAGAAATTAAAAAACTTCCGCGTTCAAAAATAGAAATAAGGGTTGTTTTGCCGTGGCAGGACTGGGAGAAATTCATTGAGACGGCGATTGGCGAGTTGTCAAAAAACATCAAAATTCCGGGCTTTCGTCCGGGCAAAGCGCCGCGCAATTTAGTGGAGCAAAAAATCGGAAAAACGGCTGTTTTGGAGGAGGCGGCGGGCAAAGCCATTCAAAAATCATATTCAAAAATTGTTCAGGAGGAAAAAATTGAAGCTTTGGGCTCTCCGCGGGCGGAAATTTTGAAACTGGCGGAAGGCAACGATCTGGAATACAAAATTGAAACGGATGTTTTTCCGGAAATTGAACTTAAAAATTGGGAAGAAAGCGTTAAAAAAGTCAACGCCAGGATTCAGGAGGAAAAAATTGAAGCGAATGAAGGTGAGGTGAAAAAAGAGATTGAAAAAATAGCCGAGAGCCGCGCGAAATTCATCACTATTTCGCGCGAAGCCAGAAAGGGCGATACTGTTTTTGCGGATTTTGAAGTGTTTCAAGACGGCGTTCTTCTTGAAAAAGGATCGAGTAAAAACCATCCGCTGGTTTTGGGGAAAGGAGTGTTCATTCCCGGTTTTGAGGAACAACTGGAAGGAATGAAAGAGAATGAAAAAAAGGAATTTGACCTGATTTTTCCCGGCGAATACCATGAAAAATCACTGGCTGGAAAGCCGGCCCGGTTTAAGGTGAAAATAAATCTCGTGCAGGAACGGCAAATTCCGGAACCGAACGATGAATTTGCCAAATCGCTTGGAAAATTTGAAAATATGGAAGATTTGAAAAAAAGCGTAAGCGACGGTTTGCGGCAAGAAAAGGAAGCGCGTAAAAAAGAAAAACAAAAAACCGAAATTCTAGAAGAATTAGCCGCGAATTTAAGAGCGGATTTGCCGGAGATATTGGTTCGGGAAGAATTGCGGAAAATGTTCCTTGAACTTGAAGAGCAAGCCAAATATTTCGGTATTACTTTGGACGATTATCTTGTCCGGATTAAAAAAACAAAAGATGATCTGGAAAAAGAATGGAAATCGCGGGCGGAAACGCGCATAAAATCAGCGTTGGCTCTGGAAGAATTAGTTAAAGAAAAAGATATTCATATTCCATCCGAAGCAATTGAATCCGAAATGAATAAAGCGCTCCAGTATTACAAAAACGCCAAAAGCGCGGAGAAAAACATTGATATGGAAAAATTATACAACCACGCCAAAAGAATGCTGGAAAATGAAAAAATCATGCAATTTTTAGAAAAATTATAAAAATAAATTATCAATTATCAATTTTCAATCAATTTCTGATTTTTTTAATCAGCTGATGTTTGACAAAGTCGGATTTGAAAGAAAATTGATCATTGTCCGTTGAAAATTATGAATAAGCTTATTAATCAATATCTCATTCCGACCGTTATTGAAAAAACCACTTACGGCGAACGCGCGTATGACATTTATTCCCGTCTTTTGAAAGACCGGATTATTTTTCTTGGCGGACCCATTGATGATGTCGCGGCCAACAGCATAATCGCGCAACTTTTGTTTTTGGACTCCCAGAGTGGCAAGGAAGACATCAAACTTTACATAAATTCTCCGGGCGGACAGGTAACTTCGGCTCTGGCGATTTACGACACCATGCAATACGTAAAAGCTGACGTGTCTACAATCTGCATCGGACTGGCGGCTTCGGCGGCCGCTCTCTTGCTTGCGTCCGGACAAAAGGGAAAAAGATTGATTTTGCCTAACGGGGAAGTTCTTATTCATCAGGTTATGGGCGGAGCGCAAGGACAGGCGACGGATATTGACATTCATGCCAAACATATTTTAAAGATTAAGCGAAAACTTAACGAAATTTTGGCCAGGCATTCCGGACAAACAACGGAAAAGGTTGAAAAAGACGCCGAAAGAGATTATTTTATGAGCGCCGAAGAAGCCAAAAAATACGGATTGGTTGATAAAATTATCAAATAGCAAGCGATAAAAATAAAATTCCCTAAAAGGGAATTTTATTTTGTTCACGAGTTTTCTTTTGTCGTTTGTCATTTCAAAAAAGGCAGCAAACTTTCGCCTGACATTTCTTTCGGTTTTTCTATATCCATAATATCCAATATGGTTGGAGCGACATCGCTTAAAATGCCTGCAACTTCGCTTTCCTGGCGGATAAAATCCTCTTTCGTTTTTTTACGATGATTGTCCGGCGCGACAAACCATAACGGCACCGGGTTGGCGGAATGCTCGGTGTCAATTTGTCCGGTGTGAAGGTTTTTTATTTCTTCAACATTGCCGTGATCGGCGGTAATCAAAAGGCATCCGCCGGCTTTGAGAATTGAAGGAATCAAAATTGACAAACTTTTGTCAATCGCCTGCACCGCTTCCGCGCAGGCTTTGTAGTTGCCGGTGTGCCCGACCATGTCGGCATTTGCGTAGTTGACAAGAATAAAGTCATATTTGTTCTTTTCCACGAGCGCGATGATTTTTTCTGTAATTGCCGGAGCGCTCATTTCCGGTGTTTGATCAAAACTGGAAACAGAGGGAGAGGGAACTAAAACATGATCTTCTCCTGGCCAGGACTCTTCCCTTCCGCTGTTAAAAAAATAAGTGACATGGGCGTATTTTTCCGTTTCCGCGACACGGAGCTGTTTAAGGTTTTTCTGGCTTAAAACTTCACCCAGTCCGTTCCGAATGTTTTCTTTGGGGAAAGCAATGGAAACAGGCAAATCTTTTTCATATTCAGTCATAGTCACAAATTCCAGACGCAAGCGTTTTGTCCGTGGAAATTTTTCAAAACCAGGTAGCACAAAGGCCTTGGTGAGCTCTCGGGCGCGATCCTCGCGAAAGTTAAAGAAAATCACGGAGTCGTTGTCGCGAATAAGCGCCAATGGCTTGCCGTTCTCGGTAATGACGGCCGGTTCAATATATTCATCCGTTATTTCGCGCGCGTATGATTCCTGAATGTATTTTATCGGATCGGAAGCGAAGTTCCCCTTGCCTTCCGCGAGGGCGGCATAAGCTTTTTCAATCCTATCCCAATTATTATTGCGATCCATCGCCCAATTTCTTCCGCAAACGGAGGCGATTTTTCCAACCCCGATCATTTTCATTTTATCCATCAATGATCTGATCGATTTAGTGCCGGAAATTGGCGGAGAATCGCGCCCGTCAGTGAACGCGTGCACAAAAACATTTTGAACACCTTGCGACTTGGCCATTTGCAAAAGAGAATAGACATGCTCGCAATACGAATGAACGGAACCGTCGCCAATGAGTCCCATCAGGTGCAACGAGCGTTCTTTTTGGCTGGCATTTTGCATTGCCGTCAAAATAACAGGGTTGACAAAAAAAGTTCCATCCTGAATGGAGAGGGAAATTCTCGGCAGGTTTTGGTAAATAATTTTTCCGGCTCCCAGCGCTATATGCCCCACTTCGCTGTTGCCTGCTTCTCCCCAAGGCAATCCCACGGAAATTCCCGAGGCCTGCAGAGCCACCATCGGATAATAATTATTAAGCTTTTCAATGGTTGGCAGTGACGTTTCTTTGATAACATTGCCCTGGCCAACATTGCTGATTCCCCATCCGTCAAGGATGACCAGCGCGACCGGTTTACGCATAGTTGTTTCGCTGATAAATTTTTAACAATCTGAAAAACATTTTTATTTTATCATTTTTCGGAGCTTTTGACAAAAAGGTCAAATCGTATTATCATTTTTTTACTGGATTTATTCTAATTAATAATAAAAATTTTATCCGATATTCAATCCGAAAATTAAGATAAATGTTGCGTAATATGTCTTTTATTATTGAAAATTTGGACAATTTTAAATTTTCAAAAAACAATCACGGATTGTTTTTTTCGCGGATTGGCTGTCGGTTGAAGAAAGAAAAATTTTATGGAATCAAGTATTACGCTTATTGTTATTGGAATTTTGGCTTTGGGCGTCGGAGCGCTTTCGGGATATGTCTTTCGGCAAACTATTGCTAAAAAACAACTTTCCACCGCCGAAGGCAGGGCGGAAAAAATAATTGAAGAAGCGCGTCAAGAAGCGCAGGATTTTACTTTGTCCGCCAAAAACAAAGCCGTTGAAATTTTGGAAGAAGCGAAAAAACAGGAGAAAGAAAGGGAAAATCAAATCGTGAGAATGGAACATCGTCTGGAAAAAAGGGAAGAAGCGCTGGATGGAAAGCTGAACGAACTGGATAAAGGAAAATTGGTTTTGGAACAAAAATCGGAAGAAATAAGGCGCGTCCGCAAGGAAGTTGAAGAAACGCGCAAAAAAGAATTGCAGCGGCTGGAAAAAATCGCCGGACTTTCGCGGGAACAAGCCAAAAAAATACTGTTGCAGCTGACAGAAGAAGAATATCGGAATATTTTAGCTGAACGGATTGGAAAATTGGAAAAAGAAGGAAGCGAAGAGTTTGAAAAGAAAGCTAAAAATATTATTACGCAAGCCGTTCAAAAATACGCCGGTTCGCACGCGGCGGAAATAGTGACTACGACTGTTTCGTTGCCATCAGATGAAATAAAAGGAAAAATTATCGGGCGGGAAGGGCGCAACATCAAGGCGCTGGAAAAAATAACCGGCGTGGAAATAATAATAGACGATACGCCGGAAGCGGTGGTGATTTCGGGATTTGATCCGGTGCGCCGGGAAATCGCGCGCATCGCGATGGAAAAACTGATCAGTGACGGACGGATTCATCCCGGACGCATTGAAGAAACAATTGAATTTGCTAAAAAGGAAATAGACAATAAAATCAAGGAAGCCGGCGAAGCGGCGCTTTATGACCTGGGAATCGCCGGAGTGGATCCAAAGCTGGTGTTTTTGCTGGGGCGGTTGCGTTATCGGACCAGTTACGGACAGAACGTTCTTTTGCATTCGCTGGAGGTTGCTCATCTGGCCGGCGCGCTGGCGGCGGAACTGGGAGCGGATGCCGCGATAGCCAAAAAAGCGGGAATTTTTCATGATATTGGCAAGGCGGTGGATCATGAAATCCAGGGAACGCATGTGGAGATAGGAATCAGAATTTTGTCTAAATTCAACGTGTCAAAAGAAGTAATTAAAGCGGTCAAATCCCACCATGAAGAATATCCTTTTCAGACCAATGAAGCTTTTATTGTGGCGGCGGCGGATGCTATTTCAGCCAGCCGTCCGGGAGCCAGGAAAGACACGCTGGAAAATTATTTGAAACGCCTGGAAGAACTGGAAGCGGTGGCTGGTTCTTTTGGCGGAGTGGAAAAAACTTACGCCATTCAGGCCGGACGGGAAATTCGGGTTTTTGTAAAACCCGAGGAGGTGGATGATTTGACGGCTTTGAAATTAGCCAAAGACATTGCCAATAAAATTGAACAAGATCTCAAGTATCCGGGCGAAATCAAAGTCAATGTTTTGCGTGAAACCCGGGCTGTGGAGTTCGCGAGATAGTCGCTTCGCGAATTTTGAACAAAACAAAAATATTGCTATAATTTCAATTAATGGAATCGCTTGCGCTAAAAAATTGGCACAAGAAATAAACCGCTTATTATAAAATGAAAGGAGGTGTATATGGCTCATATCAACAAAGATGCGGTGGTGGACGCGGTGGCGGCCAAAACAGGACTTTCCAAAAAAGACGTGGATATCGTGATTGAAGAAGTTTTGGCGAAAGTGACTGATGAAATTCGCACAGGCAACAGAGTGACTTTTACGGGCTTTGGAACATTTCGTTTGTCCAAACGCGCGGCGCGCATCGGCATCAATCCTCAGACCAAAGAAAAAATCACAATTCCGGCGATGTCTTTGCCAAAATTTACGGCTGGCAAAGCACTAAAAGAAGCCGTGAAGTAATTTCGGTTTATAATCTATCAAAGGAAATTTATCCGTACGGGCAAAAAACCGCTTGACAGCAGGCAATGTCCAAAAGATAGAAATAAAATCCCTCTTTCAGGAGGGATTTTATTGTTGCGAAATCAAGCGCGCTTAATTGCCAGAAAACAAGCCGGAGTTTTTAACGCGTAAAAATTCCGGCTTGGCATTGAATAATCAGCGTCAAAAAGAGCGCGGAACTTTTTCTTTTTGAAGAGAGGAAAAACGCGCGAAAAATTTTATTTACAAATTTTCACGTCTTGCTTATAATCAAGATATTGCGTGATTGGCGCGGAACAATTTTTGGCAAAAATCCGGGCGGGGTTTGATTGTTTTTGCCAAATCAAAGGAAAATCTGAAAAAGCTATTTTTGGCGGTTTTTGTAATGATTGGTATGGCGAAAAAAAACAAAGCTGAAAAAAAAATATTTCGGAAAATGGCGAAAGCGCATTTTGTTTTTTCGCTTTCTTTATTTTTTTTATATTTTGTTTTGTCGCTGATCTATAGTCCAGAATTTTTAATTTTTGACGCGCGGACAAAATTTCGGGCGCTGGCGGATGAAATATTGGTTGTTACGGCGTCGGTTTTGGGTCCGCCAGTCAAGCCGGCGGTTTTCGGTGAAGCAGTTTGTAAAAATGGAAATCTTTCAATAAAAATAGACTGGGACGATGATAAAAATTCAAAAACTTTTGATATTGACCGCGATGATATGTCGCTAGTAACCGGTCTTGTTGATTCGCGGTATGATGATGCGAATGTTGTGACAAGCGCTTCTTATGTTTATACGGTAACCGCGCGCGGTCCGATGGGTCCGGGGATCGCCGTGTCCGATCCGATAGCAGTGACAACTCCGGATGAATGCGAAGTTCCTTTGCCTGATCCGGCTATTGAAATCGTTTCGTTTGCCGGAAAAAGCGTTGCCAGCTACAAGGGTATTCCCGAAGCATTTTCGCGCCGTCCGGTTTTTTCCGGAACTACCAATATTGCCAGAGCTGAAATTTCCTTGTTTATTGACGGTTCCGCCGTAATTTTTGCGCGAGTGTTGGCCAACGCCAACGGATATTGGAGTTGGGAGCCGCCGGCAGAACTTAATTATGGCCGAAGCGTTCTTTTGGCGAAAGCCGCCGATCCAAACAATCCTTTCCGGGAAAGTTCTGACAGTTTGACTTTTAGAATTGTTCGAAAAGAAAAGGAAAGGGAAGGAGAAGAAAAGAAAGATGAAGAAAAAATCCCGGCACCCCCTTTTGTTCCGGAAAGCAAGCCGCCGGAAACGGCGCCTCCGAAAGAGGATCTGCCGGCAAATCCTCCGCTTGATTTTTCTTTGCTTTTGAAATCCGAAACTGTTTTTCAAGGGAGGGAATTGGGCACCGTCATTAATGTTACCGGACTCATGTCCGGTTTTGAAGGATCCCAAGCCATCGTGCGCTACACTCTTTTTGACGAGGCAGAGGAGAAAAGGAAAACTTTTTTTGAAGAAATACTTCTTGAAAATAATTTGGTTTTTCAAAAAAACATCGCCATTCCCGCTTTTTGGAAAGGCGGCCAGCACCGCGTTCAGGCGGAAATAATTTTTGACCGCTACAATATAAGTCGGGAGGGTTTTTTTGAGATTTTGGAATTGCCGCTTTTAAACTTCGGCGGGGGGGTGCTGGTCACTTATCCCGAACTTTTGAGCAATTTGGGGGCTGTTGCTTCAATTTTTCTGTTGCTTCTTCTGGTGTGGCTCTTTCTTTTTTTTCGGGAATATCAACTTCAGCTTCGCGCCTTTCGCCACATCACCGAGCGCCATTTGGAAAAAATGGGATTTTTGGGAACAAAAAAAGGAAAGGGGGTGTCGCGTTGAAATGGAATCGATTTTTTTTGCGGTTAACGCCGTAACCATCACTTCGCTTTTTTTAGCTGTTATTTATACCGCCGGGGTGGTTTGGCGGGTTGAAATGAAACTGGATGTTTCTTATAAATTTTTTCTGGCTGCCGTTGTTTTTTTGCTTGTCGCGGAAATACTAAGTCTTTATTATCCTGCTGACAAAGCGGCTTTGGCGGAATTGGCGGTAAAATCCTTGCGGATGCTGTTTGCCCTGGGATTTTTGTCGGGAGTGCTTTTTATGCGCAATGCCATGCGCTCTCTTGACGGAGAAATAAAATGATGGCTTTTTATTTTTTTAAAGCATTAAAAAATAGATATCTCTGTTTCCTTTCAGTCATATCTCGTGGCAGATATAATTTAAAAGGATTATTGGTTTGAGGCGGGCATGACCGGAAAATCAGCTTCTTCCAGTTGCGCTCTTGGGGCGATTGCCAGCGAGACAATCAAAATCAATTGTCCGCAGAATCGCACAATTTCTTTTCCGAACTTATTTTCACTAATTAGGACAATGAAAGTCCGGTTTTACAATTCCAAAACCGGACTTTCATTTTTTTCATTCCTGCTGTATAATAACGGCATGAAGAAAAATTATTTTTTCAAAATTCCGTCTCTTGCCGTTTTGGCTTTCTTTCTTTTTTCCTTTCCCGCCTCCGCTCAAACCCCCGCTTCCGATCTGCGCCTCACCACCTCTCCCGTCCCCATCAACCTCAAAACCGCTCCCGGCGCTTCCGTCTCGGCTTCCCTCAAAATAAAAAACGACGGACTCAACCCTGAAAAAATCA
>JBBINP010000002.1:0-46683 GCA_037443825.1 Candidatus Moraniibacteriota bacterium | reverse complement strand
CGAACGAGATATATTTGAAATACAGGAAAGATTAAACAATAGGCCAAGAAAATCCAATAATTATTTAACACCTAATGAAGTATACGCTCTTAATTCTTAAAAGGGGCTATAAATTCTTGAATTTACAAAATCAAACTCATTAAAACCGCTAGTACCTGTTCATTTTACTGGTTCTCTTGAATATTGTTCAAAAAAAATGACAGGTAGAAATAATTTTCCGGGAGATAGCATTCAAAAATTTATTGATCCCAGGTATAATTATAATCAAAAAACCAAAATGTGTTATGACACTTATACGCGAGTCGTGGCTATCTTTGGTTGCGTGGATAAAGAATATATCAGAGGTTTCGGATTTCCTTATTCAGTCGGATCCGGAGCTAAATTTCAAATTGACTAGTCTTAAATTCTGAAAAATCTTGAATATGCGTTAAAACCCCGTTATTTGCGGGGTTTTATCATTTAAATTTTTTATGCTATAATTAAAACATGAACAAAAAATTATTTTCTTTTTTTAATCCCCAATCCATCGCTATTGTCGGAGCTTCGGAAGATCCGGGCAGTGTGGGCAGCGTTATTTCCAAAAATATTCTGAATCTTGGATATGCCGGACGGATTTTTCCGGTTAATCCCAAAAGAAAAAAAATTTATGGAGAACCATGTTTTTCTTCGCTTGAGGCGATTCCGGAAAAGATTGATTTAGCGATTATCGCCGTCCCGTCTTTCTTGGTGTTTGAAATTATAAAAAACAGTTCAGACGAAATTAAAAACTTTGTGATTATTTCAGCCGGATTTTCGGAAACAGGAAAAGAAGGGCGGGAACGCGAAGAAAATATTTTAAAGTTGTCCCAAGAAAAAAACCTGAACGTGCTTGGTCCGAATTGCCTCGGTTTTATTGTTCCGAAAATCAAACTTAACGCCTCTTTTGCCGGAGGAATGCCTCCGGCCGGAGATATCGCTTTTATTTCCCAGTCCGGAGCGTTAGCGGTGGCGCTGATGGATATGGCGCGTGAAAAAAATATCGGATTTTCAAAAATTATTTCTGTCGGCAATAAAATGCTTTTAAGCGAGTCGGAAATTCTGGAATATTTATCTGAAGACGAAAACACGAAAGTAATCGGAGTTTATTTGGAAGGTATTAAGGATGGACGGAAATTCTTAGAAACAGCCGGACGCGTTTCTGAAAAAAAACCGATTATCATTTTAAAAACAGGCAAAAGCGAATTAGCGCAAGAAGCCATTTCCTCTCACACGGGCGCTTTGGCGGGAAGCGACGCGATCGCGGACGCTCTTTTTGAAAAAGCCGGAGTTATCCGCGTCGTGGCGCTAAGAGAGTTCTTCAATTCATTGCGTATGGTTTCCTTTGTCGGCGCGCCCAAAAACAACAAAACAGCCGTCGTCACTAATGCCGGAGGAATTGGCGTCTTAACCGCGGATGAATTTCAGAATAAAAAAATATCTTTGGCGGAGTTTTCCCAAAAAACAAAAAATAGTCTTCGCGCCGCGCTATCAAAAGAATCTTCGGTGGAAAATCCGGTGGATCTTTTGGGAGACGCGCGGGAAGGTCGTTATCGCGAAGCGTTGGAATTGCTGTCCAAAGAAAACATCGGTATTTACATTTGCGCGCTTACGCCGCAGGATCAAACTCCGGTGGAAGCCATTGCGGAAACAATTATTGATTTTAAAAATAAAAACCAAAACAAAACGGTAGCGGCTGTTTTTGTCGGCGGCGGGAAAGTGGCGGCGGCGCGAAAAAAATTGGAAAACAATTTTATCGCTTGTTTTGAATATCCGGAAGAAGCGGTTCGGGCGTTGGATAATTGCGCGCGCTGGGAAAAAAGCAAAAAAACAAGCGCGATTTTAAAAAACGAAAAAACGGCGCTGATTTTGCCGCGCGCGAAAAAAGCGCGAGAAATAATTGAAACAGCCAAAAAAGAAGGGCGTGAAGCGTTGTTCTTCAAAGAAGGGGAAAAAATCATGAATCTTTACGGCATAAAGACAATCGCGACTTGGACTGAAAATGAAGTTCGGATGCGGGAAATTTCTTTTCCGGCGGTGGTGAAAATTGACAGTGATAAAATATTGCATAAAACCGACAAAGGCGGAGTCGCGCTTGATATTCAAAATAAAAAAGAACTTTTGGCGGCGATCGGCAAAATGAAAAAGAAATTCCCGCGGGAACGGATTATCGTTCAGTCGGAGCAAAAAATTCAAACAGAGCTGATTTTGGGCGTAAAACGCGATCCTTCCGCCGAAACGGCTGTTTTAATCGGTTTAGGCGGAATATACGCCGAGATTTTTAAGACATCCGTTTTGCTTATTCCGCCGCTTTCGCGCCGGGAAATTGAAAAGAAGATTATGACCAGTTCTTTGAATTTTCTTTTTCAAAAAACGCGCGGACAAAAACCGCACAATCTCGCGGAAATCGTAAAAATTGCGGAAAAAATGATTCTATTAGCCATGGAAATTAAAGAAATCAGGGAGCTTGATATTAATCCGCTCTTCATTTATAATAATAAAAGACCGGCATTGGCCGCCGATATTAAGGTGGTAATTTAAGAAATTAATTGCGGATAAGTTTTTTCTCGCGGGAGAAAATGACTTATTCGAATGATTGTAAAAATGACAAAAAAAATCAAAATTCTTCTGGTAGATGACGATAATCCGACCAGAGAAATGTACGCCGAGGTTTTTAGACTTGCGAATTTTGACGTTTTGGAGGCCAAAGACGGCATTGAGGGCATGGATATCGCCACCAAAAATATTCCTGATATCATTTTTACCGGAATTATTATGCCGCGCATGGACGGATTTTCCATGATGCAGGAACTCAAAAAAATAGTTTCCACTTCAGGCATTCCGATTGTTATTTCTTCCCATTTGGGTCGCGAAGAAGATCAGAGGAGAGCCATTGAGCTTGGCGCCCGCGATTTTATCGTCCGCGACATCACTTCGCCTAAACAAGTTGTTGAAAAAATAAAAATCCTTTTTTCTGGCAGCGGGAAGTATCAAATTGAATTTAATCCATATTCTTTTGACGCGCAAAAAATGGCAAAAAATCTCGGGCTTAACGATAATTTCCAGTGCATGGAGTGCGATGAAAAGATGATTTTGGAAATAAATGTTGTTGATGCTCAAAAAAGGACTTTTGAGGCCGGATTGGTTTGTCCAAACTGCGGCTGGAAACTTAAATAAAAAATAACAACGTTTATGGCTTTATGGAAATTGAAAGAGGGAAATAATCCTTCTTGTTTTGGCCGTTTTTCCACGCATCCGGTTGTGGGGCGTCTTTTGTCGCAGCGCGGAATGCAAAATGAAGAAGAACTCCGGAATTTTTTGTATCCGGATTATCAGCGCGATCTTTTAGATCCTTTTTTATTTTCCGCCATGGAAAAATTGGTTGAACGCGTGAAACAAGCGAAAGAACGCGCGGAGTTAGTTATGATTTTTGGAGATTACGACGCTGACGGCATCACTTCGTCCGTTATTATACAGGAAATGATGGATAATCTGGGAATTAATTCGCGGGTTTATCTTCCGGATAAAAAAAAGGAAGGATATGGTTTAAACATCAATGCGGTTGAATATTTTAAAAAAGAAAATGTTTCTCTGATTATTACCGTTGATTGCGGAATTTCCAGTTTTCAGGAAATAGAATTTGCCCGGAAAAACGGAATTGATGTTATTATCGTTGATCATCATCATGTACCTCAAAAATTGCCGCCGGCCAATGTTATTATAAATCCCCATCTGAAAAATTCCGGTTATCCGCAAAAAAATCTTGCGGGAGTCGGAGTCGCTTTTAAGGTTGTCCAGGCGCTTTGCCAAAAAATTATGCCGGAAAAAGAAGAACAGCTAAAATGGATGTTGGATTTGGTGGCGATCGGAACAATCGCGGACTGCGTGCCTCTTTTGGGAGAAAACCGGCTAATTGTTAAATTCGGATTGATTGTTTTGGCGAAAACAAAACGCTTCGGACTACTGGAACTTTTTTCCGTCGGAAGAATCGCGATTGACGCGAATAATTTTCCGGACGCGCGCAAGGTCGCTTTTCAAATCGCGCCGCGCATCAATGCGGCTGGACGGATGAATCACGCCAACGCCGCTTTTAATCTTATTCGCGAAACAAATCGCGCGCTTGCTCGCAATCTCGCTCTGGAAATAGAAGCCAGCAATCAAAATCGCCAACGCGTAACCGGTCAGGTAGTGAACGAAGTTAAAATTTTGGCGGAAAATTCTTTCAAAAATAAAAATTTTATTTTTGCGGTCAGTGAACATTTTCCCGTCGGCGTGGTCGGATTGGCGGCCGGAAAAATCGCGGATATTTTTCATAAACCGGTTGCGATTATTCAAAAAGGAGAAAAAGAAAGCGTCGGATCGTTGCGCAGCATTCCGCAAATCAACATTATTGAAGCGATTGAAAAATGTTCGCGTTTTTTGGTCAGATACGGCGGCCACGAGCAAGCCGCGGGCGTCACCGTCCGTAATGAAAAACTGGAAGAATTTTACGCGGCGTTGGACGCGGTGATTGAGGAAAAAACGGACGGGAAAAAAATACTTTCGGAAATTGAAATTGATTTGGAAATTTTTCCCAAAGACATTGATTATGGGATGCTGGAAGGATTGCGTCTCATGGAGCCGTTCGGGAAGGGGAATGAAGAACCAGTCTTTTTAATGCGCGGCTTACTGGTGGAAGAAGCGCGCGTTTTGGGAAACGGCGACAAGCATTTGAAATTGTTTCTCAAGGCCACTGATGGCACTCCAAAGGTTTTTGAATCAATCGGTTTTGGTCTGGCGGACAAATTCGCGGCAGTTAAAAAAGACGACGCGATTGACGCTGTTTTCACGCTGAAAGAGGATAACTGGAACGGCGGCAAAAAAATCCAACTGAATTTAATAGATATTAAAATTAACCAATGAAATGAAAATCGCTTTGGTTCATGATTATCTTGTGCAATACGGGGGAGCGGAAAGGGTGCTGGAATGCTTCGCGGAAATTTTTCCGCACGCTCCGATTTACACGATTGTTTATGACAAAAAAGCGATGCATGGAGTTTTCGCGGACAAATTTATACGCGCCTCCTATTTGCAAAAATTCTTTCTGGCTCGGAAATATCACCGGCTTTTTCCGTTTCTTATGATTTCCGCCATTGAACAATTTGATTTTTCAAAATACGACGTAGTGCTTTCCGATTCTTCCAGTTTTGCCAAGGGCGTTGTTACGCGTCCGGAAACTTTGCATATCTGTTATATGCACACGCCCATGCGTTACGCCTGGGACGATTGCCAAAAATACGCGCGGGATTTCAGTTTTCCCAGATTCATCAAGCGGTTGGTGCCGGCGTTTGTGAATTATATCCGTCTTTGGGACAGAATAAGCGCCGATCGGATTGACAAGATTATCTCAAACTCTAATTTTGTCGCTAAAAGAATCAAGAAATATTACCGAAAGGAATCCGTTGTTATCCATCCGCCGGTTTCTGTTAATAATTTTTATATTAGCGCCAAGCGCGAAGATTATTTTTTAATGGTCGGACGGCTTATTGCCTATAAGCGCCATGATATTGCTATTCATGCTTTTAATAAACTCGGATTGCCTTTAAAAATTATCGGGCGCGGTCCAGAAATGAAACATCTGCAAAAAATGGCCGGAAAGAACATTGAATTTTTGGGACGCGTTTCAGAAGAAAAATTGCCTGAATATTACGCCCGCTGCCGCGCTTTCATTTTTCCCCAGGAAGAAGATTTTGGCATCGTGGCTATTGAAGCTATGGCGTCCGGGAGGCCTATTATCGCTTATCGGGGCGGAGATATTCCGGAACATATAGACGAAAATACCGGAGTGTTTTTCAATTATCAGACATACGGAGATATTATCGCCGCCGTCAGGGAATTTGAAAAAAAGGAAATGTCTTACGACCCCGCTCATATCCGTTCCCGCTCGTTAAAATTTGACAAGGAAATATTTAAGGGTAAAATAAAAAGCTACATTGAAAAAGAGCTGAAAAAACATAAAGAAAATAAAAATTTGTAATTTATCATTTTATTTTTAAAATTCCGGCGCCAGATTTGCTGGTTGTTGGAGTTTGCGCCGTTATGGATTTAAAAGAATACGTTTTAATTTTCAGGAAAAACAAACGGATTTTTTTTGCCGTTCTCGGAGTTTCTTTACTGGGAGCAACGCTAATCCAGTTTTTTTGGCCGCGTTCTTTTTCTTCCCATTTGACGCTGAATGTTACCCGCGGCGGTTCGCAAGAAACTTCCGATTACGCCTATGACGATTTTTATCGTTTACAGGCTGATGAACGTTTTTCCGGCACAATTGTCAGTTGGCTGGGTTCGCCCGGAATCGCGGTTGAAATATGCAATGATGCCGGCGTTGATGTCGCTGAAATGAAATCCTGGAAGATCAGGCGTCTTTTCAAAGCCCAACGCCTTTCTTCTCAAGCTATTCAGGTGCGATATGGCGCGCCGGACGAAAAAACGGCGCGAAAATTATCGTCATCCATCAGTAAAATCATTAATGAAAAAACATCCAAACTCAACCACTTGCAAAAAGAAAAGCAATGGTTTGTGGTTCTGGCGGAAGATCCTATGATTGAAAAAAGCGCTCCAGACTGGAAATTGACTTTTTTATTTTCTTTAGTTGCCGGAATTTTTATTGGCACTTGGGCGGTTTTTATAAAAAATTATTTGGATTAAAAAAGAAAAAATATGGCGCGAATCGGCATTGATGTGCGGTGTCTGAGCGAAGGCAGAAAAACCGGCGTGGAAGAATATGTCACGCATCTTTTAAAAAATGTGTTCGCGCTTGATTCTGAAAATGAATACATTCTTTTTTTAAATTCATTCGGATCATCGCGTGCCGACATTTCTTTTTTCAATGAATTTTCAAACGTTTCTTTTAAAAAATTAAACTATCCCAATAAAGTGTTAAATTTCTTTTTTTGGTTTTTGAATTGGCCGAAAATAGATACCCTGCTGGGAGGCGCGGATGTTGTTTTTATGCCCAACATAGCGTTTGGAAGCGTTAGCCGGAAAACGAAGCTGGTTTTAACCGTCCATGATTTGAGCTTTGAACGTTATCCGGAGACATTTTCCTGGAAGCGCCGGCTGTGGCATTTTTTTGTCAATCCGCGAAAGCTTTGCCGGCAAGCCAGCCGGATTATCGCGGTTTCCGAATCAACTAAAAACGATTTGACGGATGTTTATCAAATTTTTTCGGAAAAAATACGCGTGATTTACAGCGGAGCGGGAAAACAATTTCATTCTTTTGAGAAAAATAATCCGGAACTTTTTCGCGTCAAGCGAAAATACAACTTGCCAGAACATTTTATTTTGTATTTGGGAACTATTGAACCGAGAAAAAATATCATCGGCATTATTGAGGCGTATGAAAAACTTCAAACAGATAATCAAAAAACATTGGGACATTGCAAATTGGTTATCGCCGGATCCTCCGGCTGGAAAGACAAAAAAATTAAAAACGCAATTTTTACTTCAAAATTTCGTAAAAATATCATTTTTGCCGGTTTTGTTGAAAGCGAAGACAAGGCCGCTTTATACAACCTTGCATCTCTTTTTGTTTATCCTTCTTTTTTTGAAGGGTTTGGCTTCCCGCCGCTGGAAGCGATGAAATGCGGAACGCCGGTTATTGTTTCCAATAACTCTTCTCTTCCGGAAATTGCCGGTTTCGCGTCTGTTTTGACAGATCCGCACAAGCCGCAGGAAATTTGCGCCGCTATGGAGAGCATCCTGCTTTCGCCGGAATTTTCCCGAAAAATGGTTTTTTCGGGAATCAAGAGATCCGGCGAGTTTGAATGGGAAAAATCCGCCCGAAGTTTTTTGGAATTGCTTAAGGAGTTGTCGCAAAAAAAAAACGCTTAAATTGCGCAAGAATCGCGGTAAAAAAATAGAAGCATTTGTTTTTCAAACGTTTCTTTGATTGTAAGAATTGACAGCAGTAAAATTGATTTTGCGCTTTTTGTTTTTATTTGTTATATTTAAAACATATGCCGAAACTTATTTTTGACATTGAAACCATCGGAGAAAATTTTGACGCGTTGGATAACGTGACCAAAGACACTTTGACGCGCTGGATTCGTTTGGAATCGCAAAATGACGAGGATTTCAAAGTGGCTTTTGAAAATTTAAAAAACGGAATGGGGTTCTCGCCCTTGACGGGAGAAATAGCTGCGATCGGAACATTGGATCATGAACAGGAAAAAGGCGGGGTATATTTTCAGGCGCCGGGGGAAAGCATTGACGAGGAAACAGAAGGGATTAAATTGAAATCAATGTCCGAAAAAGAAATACTTGAAAAATTTTGGCGGCTTGTTGAGCTTTATGACGAGTTCGTAACATTTAACGGAAGGGGATTTGACGTTCCTTTTATTGTAGTGCGTTCAGCGGTCCATGGCATTCGTCCAACAAAAGATTTGATGTCCAACCGCTATCTTTCCATGCAAAAATTCGGAGCCCGCCATATTGATCTTTTGGATCAATTGAGTTTTTACGGATCGGTGCGCAGAAGAGGAAATTTGCATCTTTGGAGCCGCGCTTTCGGCATTAAAAGTCCGAAAAGCCAGGGGGTTACGGGAGATGACGTGCAAAAACTTTTTGAATCAAAGAAATACAAAGAAATCGCCCTTTATAATATAGGCGATTTGCGCGCTACGCGGTCTTTGTTTGAAAAATGGGAAAAATATATGCGATTTTAACATAGTCAGTCAGTGCAAAAAAGTTTTTTTCCGATGTTTTCCGATGAAAGTTTTTTCAGACACTTGTCGGTTTTTCCGGACTATTTTTTTGCCGCGCTTTTTGCCACGCTTACGAACCTCCGCGTTATTAATTTGCCCGTAAAATTCTTTACTTTTTTGAAAGCAAATTTCACCATACCATCTTTAAGCGCGAAAAGAGTATCGTCTTCTCCGCGTTTGACATTGTCGCCGGGATGGAATTTGGTGCCGCGCTGGCGGACAATAACCTGTCCGGTTTTGACTTTTTGGTTGCCAAAAATTTTAACTCCCAGCCGTTTGGAAATTGAGTCGCGCCCCAAACTGGTTGAACCGCCGGCTTTACGATGCGCCATATAAAAACGCAAAATTCAAAACGCAAAATTCAAAATTTCAACACCCCTCCGCTTTTATTGTTTTCTGCTGAAAAAATCATCGCGAAGCAACGCATCAATTTTGATTTTTTTGACTTTTGATTTTTTTGATTAATGAATTATTTTTACAAATCTAATCCTATCATTTTGTGCTATAATGTCAATATGCCTGTTAACGCGAAAATAAAAAGATTTGATAAACGTCTAAAATTAAAAATCGAGGACTTTTGGCTTAAATATGAGCAGAAAATAGTTTTATTAATCGGCTTCATCCTGGTGGCGACTGTCGCTTTTGAGTTGGGTGTTTTAAGCGGCAAAAAATGGGAGCAAAAACCGCTGATTATTGAAAAAACAGCGCAAAATAATGCCATAAATCAATCAAAGAGCGAAAAAACCCCGCCTGAAGCTCCAAAATTGGCTTCTGATGAACAAAACGGCTCTCAAAATACAAACACCCCTGATCAGAACTGTTCTTTTGTAGGAAGCAAAAATTCCAACAAGTATCATTTGCCGACTTGCCGTTGGGCCAAACAAATAAAGCCGGAAAATCTAGTTTGCTTTAAGTCCATTGAAGATGCTTTATCCAAAGGATATCAGCCGGATAAAAATTGCGTGAAAAACTCCCAATAACAATATTAAATAATTTATATTAAAAAATATGTCAATGCGCAAAAAAACCAAAACAATAATCATATCGCTGGGCGGGTCATTGGTAGTTCCCGAAAAAATTGACTGGAAGTTTGTGAAAAATTTTAAACGGATTATTGAAAAATATATCCGCGAGAATTACCGGTTTATAATAATTACCGGCGGCGGAAAAACAGCCAGAACTTATATTGAAGCGGCTAAAAAAATTGACAGCATAAACGACGAAGACAAAGATTGGATAGGCATTCATGCCACCCGCATGAACGCCCATTTCATCCGCACCGTTTTCAGAAAACACGCTCATTCGCGAATAAACAAAAATCCTCACGGACTTGAAGATTTTTACAATTTCAAAGAGCCGATTTTGGTGGCGGCTGGCTGGCGGCCCGGCTTTTCCACGGATTATGACGCTGTGGTTATCGCCAAATATTTTAAAGCGGACAATATTATAAATCTTTCCAATATTGATTACGTTTTTGACAAAGATCCGAAAAAACAAAAGGAAGCCAAGCCGATAAAAAAAATTTCCTGGAAAGATTTCCGGAAAATGGTGGGAAACAAATGGTCGCCTGGATTAAATGTGCCGTTTGATCCCGTCGCTTCCAAACTGGCCCAGGAAAACAATCTGAAAGTTGTGATAATGAATGGCAATAAGTTAAAAAACATCCAGAATTATTTGGAAGAAAAACGATTCAGAGGAACGATTATCAGCTAATGTTGCATAACGTGAAACTAGTGCGCTCAAATTAGTTTTTTTCGGTTTTTTTTACCACAAAAACATTTGATTCCTTGTTGATAGTTTTGGTTTTTTCGGCTTCCCGGCGAATTTGAATGGGCAGGGAGCTGAGAATATTTTTTAGGGCAACGCCGTCAACTTTCAAAACGAACTTCCATTTATCCAATGGTTCAAGAATCTCACGCAGCTTTTCCGCGTCATATTTGTAACTTTTTTTTATCGCCCTTAATATGGTTCCTTGTTCGGAAAACACCCGTTCCACGCCCTCTTGGTCCATATAAACGGAAATTTTTTCCTGAAGATCCTCCAATCTGTCTTTGGAAGCGTTTATGGCTGATTTTATTTCAATATAATCGGCAATGATTTTGTTGATTTCTTCTGTGTCAATTTTTCTGAATTCCTTGAATTTATGTTTCCACATCGGACAGCGATTCTGATAGCCGCACCAATCGCAAAGAGGAGAAACTATTGGCTCAAATTTCGCGGATTCAATAAGCTTAATGGTGTCCAAAAATAATTGCTCGCCCTTTTTTAAACTTTCAATATCACGATTGGAAGACAATTTAACTCCGTGTTTAAGATAATACAAACTGACGGTGATATCTTCAATATTTTCGCATTCTTTTGGATAACGGCGCAAAAAGGCCTGCAGGTAAATTGATAGCTGGATGTCATTGTCAACTTTTTCCTGGGAGGGCATTTTTTTGGTCGTTTTGTAATCAATAATTTCATATCCCTTCTCGGTTTTGTCAATACGGTCAATAACTCCGGAAACGACATGCGGCTCTTTTTCATCGCCGATTTTTATTTCAAAGCGCGATTCCAAATCCACTATATTGGTTTCAGCCGGATCGTTCTTCTGATAATAAGTTTGAATAATTTTCACTCCTTGCGCGAAAGCGGCGCGTTCCTCAATCTCAGAATCAAAAACTTCGCTGTTCCATGAACGGGCAAAATAATCCAGCGCCTGCTCCAGGGCGGGCGGGATAATCGCCGGCGTATGAATAAATTTCAATGCGGAATGCAACAATGTTCCAAAAACCGCTTCTTTGGATTTTGGCGTTCTGATTTTTTCAATTTCCTGAAATTTATATTTTAACGGGCAATTTCGATATGTTTCGAGGCCTGAATAAGAAATGCGCATATTGTCTGTTTGTTATTTTTTAATCCTCCCGCTTTTTCAAAATTATACTATTTTTTTTGATAACTAATCAAATGTGAAAATTTTTCCTTCAACACTCATAATAAAAACACAATGTTTTTTGCGTCAGTTGATCCAAGTTTATGAAAAAGTTCATTTTACATATAAAGGAACTGGAAAAATTGCTAACTTTTTTTGTTTGTTATTCTATAATATTCTGTGTTTATGTGGAAAAAAAATGAAAATTTTGCGTTGACTTTTTCATCGGCGATGAGTTATAATTAACATCAAATTCATTTTAATTAATGGCGGATATCTAAGAGAAGATAAATAAAAAAGATAAATTTTTATGAAAATCGGAATTATTGGCGTTGGGTACGTGGGACTTGTTTCCGGCGCTTGTTTTTCTAAATTTGGCCATGACGTGATTTGCATGGACAACAATACTGCCAAAATTGAAAATTTAAAAGCGGGAAAAATTCCCATTTACGAGCCGGGTCTTAATGTTGTTGTCAAAGACAACATTTCTTCCGGACGACTGGTTTTCACGACTAATCTGGTGGATGTTGTGCGCGATGCTAAAGCTATTTTTATTGCCGTGAACACGCCGGAATCCAGGCGCGGCGAAGGATATGCCGATATGAAATATGTTTTTGGCGTCGCCAAGGAAATAGCTCCGCTAATAAAAAAACATGTTGTGATAATCAACAAAAGCACCGTGCCGATCGGCACGGCGGATCGCGTAGAAGAAATAATGCGCGAAATCAATCCTGATGCCGAATTTGACATGGTTTCCAATCCTGAATTTCTTCGCGAAGGATCGGCCATAAATGACTTTGAGCGTCCCGATCGCATTGTAGTCGGAGTAAAATCAGAAAAAGCGATGGAAATCATGAGGGAAGTTTACAATCCTCTCAATATTTCTCGCGATCAGATTGTCTTTACGGATCTCAAAACCGCCGAAATGGTGAAACTTATTTCCAACGCTTTTTTGTCGGTCAAAATAACTTTTGCCAATGAAGTGGCAAATTTAGCGGAAAAAACAGGCGCTGATGGCATTAAAGCATTAACCGCTATGGGCATGGATGGACGCATCGGACAAAAATTTCTGCATCCCGGACCGGGGTGGGGAGGTTCTTGTTTTCCCAAAGACACCAAAAGCGTGGAAAAAATAGGACAGGAAACCGGAGCCAATCTAACCATAGTTGAGGCGGCCATAAAATCCAATTCCGGCCGCAAAGCCAGAATGGTCAATAAGATTATAAACGCTTTAGAAGGAAAAATTTCCGGTAAAAAAATAGGATGTCTGGGTTTGACTTTCAAACCCAATACTGACGATATGCGCGAATCCCCGGCATTGGTTATTCTGCCGACGCTTGCGGAAAAAGGCGCTTATGTTTTCGCTTATGACCCAAAAGGCATGGAGGAATCGAAAAAACAGATGGATGATATCGGTTATGTTTCTTCCGCTTATGCCGCTTGCGAAGATGCAGATTGTCTTATTATCATGACCGAGTGGGACGAATTTCGGGGATTGGATTTGGAAAGAGTAAAAAAAATGATGAAGGGTGACGCGATAGTTGATCTGCGCAATATTTATTACAAAGAACGCGACCGCATTAAAAAACTGGGTTTTCGTTATCACGGAGTGGGAATTGCTGATTAAATAAGGGGCGGAAAAGATGCTGTCGCTTTTATTTTCTTTTCTTTTTGGCTTATTTTTGTTATGCTTGTTTTATGCGTGTTTTGTTTTTCAATTATGAATATCCGCCACTTGGAGGAGGCGCCGGAAACGCCACTTTCTATCTTTTGCGGGAATTTTCCAAAATTCCGGAACTGAAAATTGATCTGGTAACTTCTTCCATTGATTCCGCCTATCATCTGGAAACTATCGGGGAACGGATAAAAATTCATCGTCTGCCTATAGGCAAAAACAGGAAAAATTTTCACTTTCAATCACAAAGAGATCTTTTGGTTTACGCATGGAAAGCGTTTTGGTTCGCGCGAAAACTCATCCGGAAAAACAAATATGACCTGAGCCATTCTTTTTTTACGGTGCCTTGCGGATTTTTATCCTTGCTCTTCAGACGGCAATATAAAATTCCCTATATTGTTTCATTGCGGGGAGCGGATGTGCCGGGTTATTCCGAAAGGTTTTCGCTTATTTACGTTTTTTTAAAACCCTTGATTCGCGTTATATGGGATCGGGCGGCTCATGTGGTTTCTAATAGCCGCGGATTGCGAAATTTGGCGCTAAAAACGAATTTTCAGCAGGGAATTGATATAATTTATAACGGCATTGATACCAAAGAATTTGGGCCGAAAAATTCAATTTTCGCGACTGCCGAAAACAAACCTTTGGAAATTATCTGCGTTTCCCGAATCACAGCCCGCAAAGGGATAAAATACTTGATAGAAGCTGTCAAAAAATTGACTGAAGAAAAATTAAATGTTGGTTTGAAAATTATAGGCGAAGGCGACGCAAAGGAAAGTCTGAAAAATATGACCGAAAGTTTAAAAATAAAAAATCGCGTCGAATTTTTGGGGATGATTGAACATGAAAAATTGCCAAAAAAATATCAACGGGCGGATGTGTTTGTTTTGCCTTCTCTTAATGAAGGTATGAGCAATACATTGCTGGAAGCGCTGTCTTCGGGACTTCCGGTTGTCGCGACGGATACCGGCGGCACGAAAGAACTGGTGATGGATGGAGAAAACGGTTTCATTGTCAGAAAGAAAAACCACATAGATCTTGCGGAAAAGATTGAAAAATTGGCGAAAGACGGCGTTTTGCGGGAAGCAATGGGACGAAAAAGCCGCGAAAAGGCCGAAAAAATGGGTTGGGATAAAGTGGCGGAACAGTATTACGTAATTTACAGAAACAATGCAAGATCATAGAAAAACAAAAACAATAAAATTTTTTTTGAAATTTTCCGTTAGCGCCTTTTTTTTACTTTATATTGTTTTTAAAATTGATTGGCGAGATGTCTGGGCGTACTTGACGGAAATTAAGTGGTGGCAAATTGTTCTTTACGCGATTATTTATATTCTGGGAATTTTTATTTCAGCTTATAAATGGAAAATTTTGGCGACTTGCAAAAAATTCCATTTTCAGCTCAAGGATTATTTTGGATTTTATTTGACCGGAACTCTCATTAATAATTTTATGCCGTCGTTTGTCGGAGGCGACGCTTTTCGCGCCTATCAGATTGGCAGAGTGGATGAACGTTATTCGGAAGCGGCTTCCACTGTTTTGGTTGATCGAATTACCGGTTTTGTCGGAGCGATTATCTTGGTTTTTTTATTCAGCGTTTTAAACTTTAAGTTTGTCACGCAAAATCCATTGATGATAACGGCTAATTTATTGCTGCTGTTTTCTTTTTGTTCGGATATTTTTATTATACTTTTGCGAAAAACGCCTTTTTGGGAATTAATCAAAAAATATATACCCCAATTCATTCTGAAAACTTTTTTGGAAATCCGCAATTATAACTCCAGTAAAAAGACGCTTTGGCGGGCGACGGGATGGGGGATTATTTTCAATATAGTCGGAGTTGGGGCGGCCAATTATGTTCTTTTTCAGGCGATGGGAATCAAGATTGGTATTTTGGATTATGGTACTGTTATTTTTTTAATCAGCATCATATCCGCCCTGCCGGTAAGTATTAATAATATCGGCATAAAAGAGTGGGGATATATAACTTTTTTCGGTCTTTTTGGATTGGATTCGGCGGCGGTTGTTTCCGTGGCTATTTTAAGCCGTTTTTTGCAGATGATCTTAAGTTTTTTCGCATTGCCGGCTTATTTGAGGAGCAGAAGATGAACAAAAATATCGCTAATTCAGTTACTTTTTTATCAGAACCAAAACAGCAAACCTTCCGATTTCGCGTGATGCCGCGAGTGAAAAAGAATTTTCTTTTTCTTCGGTTATTTTTTCAATATTTTTGTTTTTTGCGATCCAAAAAATGATGTCTCCCCGCCGCGCGTTTTCTTTGCTCTCTTCATGCTTCAGAAAAGAAAATCCGTTTTTTTTGTTGAAATATTCCACCGAACGTTCAAATTCAAAGGAACGGAAATAAAAATTTCTGTCCTTTTGCTCGTTGTTTTGGCGGATTTCCGACATAAATTTTGAAATATCGCGGGCTTCCATTAAACTGATGCCTCCATAGGCGCTGTTTTTTCCTGAAAAATTTTCCAAATCATAAGTGTTTTTATAAGTTTTTAGATTATAGAACGTCAAAATAACTGCCATTAAAATTGCGCCGGTATAAAAAAATTTTTTATCTGTTTTTTCTTTAGCGTATTTCATAATTATTCCCAATAAAACGAAAGGTAAAAAAACGAACGCAACAAAGAAGCGAATATTGAGTTCATCAGAAAGCGTTCCGAAGATTACGGCGAACAAAACAAGAATAATCGCGATAAGTTCCAGGAAAATTTTTCGCTTTTCATTTTTTTCTTTCAAAATACTTTTAACGATTAAAATTAAACTGAAAAATGAAAATAAAACTGCTGAAGCCGCGATTGCAATTTCGGAAAAATCTCTGGCAGATATCAATTTGCGCGCATTCATCCAATTTTTCGGCTCATATCCGGCGAGGACATAAAAATTTCCTTGGGCAAAAAATTGTCCCGTTTGGAAAAAAGATTCAGAAACCGTTAGATCATTGCCGGTTTTTTTATTAAATCCGCTCCAAAAAGCCATTTGGTTTTCGTTGTTGTTTCGGATATCATATAAAAAAAGAGGGGAATTGAATATTATAACGATAAAAAACGCCAAAAAGACGCAATTTATCCGGACTTTTGTTTTTTTGACAAAAATAAGATAAAAGTGGGCGAATAAGAACAGCGCGGGCATGAAAAAAATCAGCAAAGTATGCAATTGCGTGCCGATTCCCATAATCACTCCGGCTATTATGTTCCAAAAAAGCGGTTTTTTATCATCAATGATTTTTAAAATAACGATTAAAAAAGACAGCATAAAAAAAGGAATAATATTCGGATTCCACGCGAATCTGGAATATTTTACGGCATAAAAAGAAATGGCGTAAAAAAAAGTCAGAACAAGAGAAAAATTCGGAGAAAAATAAAACATGAGAAAAACAAAAAGCAAGGGAACGGAAAGTGTTCCGAGTACAACCGCGATAAAAGCCATTCCGGCTGGATTTTTTCCAAAAACAAGCGCGGAAAAATATTCAAGATAATAAAACGCCGGCCCTAATTTGAATTCTGTTCCGCCAGCATTGGGGCCAAGAAGGGGGAATTCTGCGCCTTCAAGCATCTTGTCAACAATGCGAGCGTCACGCGCCTGATCCGCGTTAAATCGCGCGAGATTGTCAAAATCATAAATCCTTAAAAAAGCTCCAAGAACCACGATAAGAAAAAAGATGATCGCGATTTTGTTTTTTGCGGCTAATTTTTTCATAAGCATTTTAGTTTTCAAACCGCACGACTTTGACATAATTATTTTTACGCCCGTCGATATAAATAACCCATTCGTAATTATGCTCGAGATTGTCAAAATAATAATTTTCCGGTTTTGCGCCGGAAGGGGAATTGATAAAAGCAAATCTGTTTTTTTCTTTTAATTCGCCTCTTTTGGAAATAACAAAGTAATCCGGCTTGACGGCGTTCAAGTCTATTTTTCTTGAATTAAGACATTTGCCTTTAAGGAAAGGGCAAATAGTGGCGGAATTTGAATAAATAACGATATTTTCTGCTTCAGGTTTTGAATTGAGATATTCAGCCGCTTCATAAAATCCCGATCCCCAAGTGCTGTTGACAGTAAATTTTTTGGGAAGCAGAGGGCTTTCGTAACTGAAATAAAAAGGTTTGACCGACCAAAGAGAATAAAAACCTGTAACAAAAACAAGAGCGGCAAAAATCAGAAGATATTTTTTATTTTTAAAACTTCCCGCCAGTTCTAAAACAGAAACGGACGCGAAAAGGGCGAAAAAAAACTGGAGAATAATGCTGTAGCGCACGTTAGCCACGACTTTTACCGCCAATGCCATCAAAAAATACAGCATGGCAAAAATCAGCACTGAAAAAATAATAGCCGCGTGGCGTTCTTTGATTTTTCCAAAAATGGCTTTTCCAGTTAAAAATATCGTCAGCAAAAAAACCGGCAGGGTGAGAGAAAAAACAAAAGGATATGCCTCCAATAAATACAACTTGGCGTTTTTTTTCCAGAAACCGTCGGACGCGAGCATTTTGCCAAAATTGAATTTTTTCGGCTCCTGGGCGTAAGCCGTATCGCGAAGTTTATCAAAAGGAATCATGTTTTGGCCGCTTAAAACGTTTAAGAGCGTTATTCCAATAATCAGCAAAAACAATGAAGCGACAATGATTAACAACTTTTTTCTGTGCGTTGAAATAAAAGCAATAACCGCGCCAAAAATGTTTTTTTTGCTCAAAATGAAAAAAGCTGGAACAATCGCTACGGCAAAATACCAAAGCATTGATAAATTTCCTCTTTCAAAAAATTGGGAAACTCCTTTTGTGAGATAGGATGGTTTAATAAAAATTGCCGGAATGAAAAATATGAAAACAACAATGGCTACGCAGAATATCAGAAAAATGTTGAATAATTGCGACGCGATAAATTTAAAATCAAATTCATTTTTTTCACGGTCATTTTGGAATATCATCTTTGACAAAAGAAAAAGAAAATAAAAAACAAAAAGAATGACAGCCGTATATTTTGAAAGAATGGCAAAACCGGCAAAAATTCCCGTCATTATGAAAAATTTCTTCTCTTTTTTGTTGAGGAATGCCATGTATGAAAAAACCGATAATCCTCCAAAAATCCAAAGGAAGCTGTCGGGATTGGCGATTTGAGTGATACCAATCAAGATGGGATTCAGAGCCAGAAACATAGTAAAAAAAAGCGCCATCCAATCGGAATCGAAAGCTTTTCTTGCCAGCCAAAAAAAGAGCGGCAAAGAAAGAGCGGCCAGAACAAGTATTGGAAATCTGAAAACAAAATTAATGCGATTTGTTCTGCTTGTGTCAAAAATAAAAAACGTCTTATCTTTGATTTTGTGATTTTCCGGATTCGGTTCAAAAAAAAGTCCGACGCCTGAAAATAAAGCGACAGTAACGCCGGGCTTGTCGTTGATATAGGTTTTTTCCCAGTCTTTTTCGCCAATAGCCTGCCAGTATTGTTTGATCCTGCCATATTTCCAAAGATGTTCGTCGGTAGTTTCGGATTTTGTCAAATGGAAAAGGCCAAAACAAAAAAAAGCGGCGATTGAAATCAATAAAAAAATAACAATGGATAATCTTTCATTTTTTTCCATATTTTTTTGGTAAAAAAATCGTTTTTTAGCGCTGTTTACCGGTTTTTTTATTGAATTCTTCGGCGGAAATTATCCTTACGTAATTATTGGGACGGTCGCCGATTTCAAGGTTAAAAACCATGTTTTCAATTTCGTAAAGTTTTCTGAAATCCATCGGATAGGCGTTGCGGGCTCCGTGGGCGAGAAAAAGTTTTTCAATTCGGTTTTTTCTTCCGGCCGAGATGACAAAGTAATCAAATTTTATTTTTTGTTCAAATTCAACGTCAACAGAGCACTTGCCTTTAAGGAAATAACAAACTCCGCGCTTATCGGTCCAAACACGCAAGTTTTCGGAATTTTCCATGTTATTAAGATATTCAGCGGCTTCAAAGCTTCCATCGCCCATATCTTTCAAATTAAGGACGTATTTTTTCGGCAGAAGATCGGAGGCGTAACTGAAATAAAAAGGACGGATGGAATTTATGCTGCGCAAAGAAACCATAAAAACTAACGCGACGATTGCTCCCAAAATCCAGCGTTTTTGTATTTTTAGATCCGCAATCAAAAGTGAAATTCCGAAGCCGGCAATCACAAGCGCTATGGGAAAAACTGATATCTGGTAGCGGACAGTGGCACTGACTGAATTTAAAGCGGAAGCGAAATAGTAAATCAATATAAAAAAGAAAAAGTAAACGACCCATTTCTGACCACTGTCGCGGTTTTTGGCAAATATGCTTCTAAAAGAGGCGTAGAAAATGAAAAAAAGAGTTATTGGAGCGATGCCAAAGACGAGAGAGTAGAAATTAGCTGTAAAAAAACCAAAAAATCCATAAAGCGAATGGGAAGTTTTCGGAGAACTGATGATTGCCTCAAAGTCATACCATTTCATCGCGAGCCAAACGTTCAAAATGGAAAAAAATCCCAAAAAAATAAAAGCGATTCCGTTTATCCTGGTCAGCCAAACATCCTTTTTCGCCAAAAGGCCGGCGACAAAATAAAGCGCTTTATTTTTTAAAATAAAAGTTTCCGCCGCGATAATAGCCAATCCCGAAACAAACAACAGCCAAGTGTTTCTAAAAGCTTCCGACCAAACAGTTATCTCTAAAAGACGCGAAGCATTGCTCCAGCCGGCCGGCAGCAGCAGAAAAGCAGTGAATAAAGCGGTCAGAATCAGTGTCAAATAATCAATCAATAAAAGGCGTGCGCGCCGGTTGAATTCTTGACGCGTTTTTCTTTCGGACATTATCGCTTCCAAAAAAAAGATTATTAAGAAATAAACCGCCAAGATATTGGTTATGTATTTGGTTAACAACCCCAATCCCATAAAAACTCCGGCCGCGAAAAGATAAAATTTATTTCCGCTTCTTTTTAAATAAACAAAATAACTGATAACGGAAAGCGGCAAAAAAATCCAAAGCAGCGCGTCGGGATTTACAATGGTTGAAATTCCTAAAATAACGGGGGATGTGGATATAAAAACAGTTGAAAACAGCGCCGTTTTGACATTGGTTAGCTTTAAAATAAACAAATAAAAAACGGGAAGCATCAGAGCTGAAAAAAGAAGCAAGGGAAAACGAAAGAAAAAATTAAATTCCTCAAAATCATTTTTGGCATTTATCAAATACCCGTCTTTCCTTTCCGGTTTATATTCGTGCGGATTGAGAAATTTCAAAGCTGGCCCGGAAATTAACGCGACCGTGATTCCGGGCTTGTCGCTGATCATTGTTTTGTGGAATTCTCCGTCCGCGACATTGCTCCAGAATTTTGCGATTCTGTTGAATGTCCACAACGGTTCGTCCACTGCCGCGAATTTTCCCAAATTAAGAAAACCGAAAGAAAAAAAGACGGCAGCAACGGCAATCGCCGCCGCCAATCCCCAAAAAGAAGCAATATGAAAAAAAGGGATTTTTTTTTCATTTTCATCATCGTCCATTTTGTTCTTTTTGCGGAATTTTAAATATTTAACAACCGCAAAAAGAAAGGCGGAGATTAAATATAAATTTAAAAACAAATGGATAAAAGTATGAAAACTCAAAGAATGGTTTTTGAAGGCAAACAAAAAAATAACCTGAGTCGGCAAGAAAACCAGCAATGTTTTTTTACACAACGTTTCAATGTTTTTTTCTCCTTTTTCAACCCATAAATAAAGACTGCCTGAAATTATCAATGAAAACAAAAAAATGAAGTAGAAATATCTTCTGGGCATGTCTGTTGCGTAGGTTGGAGACAAAACGGCAAAAATCAGCCAGAGGGACGCGAACGCCGGCAAACATGAAAACAAAAACAAAACACCTGTTTTTTTAAATTTTTCAAACATTTGCGCTTTTTGAGTAAAATTTATGCATAAAATTAAGCTTTCGGATGAATATGTCTATAATCGGCTTTTTGGTGTGTCATTCGCAAAACTTTTTAGTTGTTTTGATTTATGCTATACTGCCAATATCGTCAATTTTAAACCATTTTTTTAAAAAAATAAAGTGGTTGGTTTTTTGGTTAAAAAGAAATATTTGATTGTTATTTCAGTCGCCATTATCACTGTCGGCGTTTTTTTGCGCGTTTTTAATTTTTCCGACTGGCTGCATTTTGAACTGGATCAGGCAAGGGATGCAAGAATTGTTAATTTGGCGGCAGAAGAGGGGATTGGCAACTTGCCGCTTCTGGGACCAAAGGCAGCCGGCTCTTTTTTGCGATTGGGGCCGGTTTTTTATTATTTTGAATATTTCAGCGCTGAGATATTCGGCAATACGCCGGATGGCATAGCGGTAATTTCTTTGATTTTTTCCTGCCTTACATTGCCTTTGTTTTATTTTTTTGTCCGTCGCTATTTCAGTCAAAAAATTTCACTTATGCTTTTGTTTTTGTTTTCCGTGTCTCTTTTTTTGATTATGTATTCCCGTTTTGCCTGGAATCCGAACAACCTGCCTTTTTTTGTTTTAGCCGCTTCATACGCCTTATTACGGGCGGTTGATCATGGTGAAAAAAAACGTGGCTGGTGGCTGGTAGCCGCCGCTGTCGCGCTGGCAATCGCCACTCAATTGCACTTCATTGCTTTTCTGGCGCTTCCGCTGATAGCCGGCGCGTTTCTTTTAATCAAACATCCGCATATTAATTGGAAATTTTGGCTTTTAGCGGCGGCAGTGATTGTTTTTTTCTATATTCCTCCAGTCATCAACGACATAAAAACAGGTGGCGGCAATATCAGCGAATTCAAAAAGATTTTTGTGAAAAAATCCGCAAAAGACGGAGACAAATACTCTTTGACTGAAAAAATAATAAAAAACGCCGGAGAAACGGCCATAGGTTATTTTATTATCCAAACCGGTTACCAAAAAGCCGAGTTGCCCGTCGTAAAGGAATCGGCGCCGTTTAAATTTGACATTGTTTGCGATAAAAATTGCAAAAAAAATATTTTACCCGGCATGATAGCCGCTTTGTTGATTATTAGCGGAGTAGTTCTTTTTTTTGTAAATTTTTTTTCCCGCAAAGAAGCTCGTCAAAGAGATTTTTTAATTATTTCCGCGCTTTGGTTTTTGGCATCATTTGCGTTATTTGTTCCAATTGCCTATAATTTGGCACCTCGCTTTTTTCTTTTGGTTGCTCCACTGGCTTTTGTTTTTTTTGGATTATTGCTGGAATTCGCGGAAAAGAAAAAAATATTGTTGGTTGGATATCTGCTGTTTTTGGCAATAGTTGCTTCAAACGGCTGGATGATTTATCAAAGATTTTCAGAGCTTGCGGCGGCCTCGCGGGAAAGTTTTAAAATTGAAAGCGATAAAATTATCAAGGAGCGCGAAAGAGTGACGTTGGAGCAACAACTAAAAATTATTGATTATATTGAAAAAATTTATCAACAGAACAAATATCCGGTTTATGTCAACAGCGAAGCGTTTTGGCGGCGCGCTTTTCTTTATCATCTGGAACAAAGAAATATTCCGCGCGACGATTTTCGTAACACCGGAAAAAACGTTTACGCGCGCGGCAATTATTTTTTGATTTATCCTTCGGACAAAACGGCGGAAGAAATAGCTCATAAATATTCAGATCGTTATTTTATTTTTGAGTCAAGAGATTTTGGGACGCTTAGACTGGTGCGTTTGACTCCGAAAACGAAATCTGTTAATGTCCCCGAACAAATTTTTGAGCCGGAAAAAAAACCAATAAGCGCTCCCGGCGTGCCGGTTCGCTGCCGTTGGAATGAAATTTTCAATAAATGCAATCCGGATGAAATTATCGGCGATGAAGCAGAATTATAAAAAAATATATTTTTCTCCAATTCTTGGTAGAATTGGAGAAAAATTATGATATAAAAAATATGGACAGAAAAAAAATTATTCTTATTTTGGCGCTGATAGTTTTTCTGGGAACTTTTTTGCGTTTTTATAAACTCGGCGAAGTGTCTTTTGTGGCGGACGAATTTTTGGATATTAATGCGAGTTACGGATATTTCAAAACGGGCGATTGGCAGGCGTGGAATTTTAATTTGGAAAATCCGGCGGAAAGAATAAACGTTGCCAGCGATGAACGCGCCTGGATATACCGTTGGCAGGCCGCGCAACTTTTCAATTTTTTTCCGCCAACGGAAGCTGTCGCGAGATCGGTGAGCGCCGCGTGGGGAGTTTTGGCGATTTTGATTATTTTTTTGGTGGCGCGCGATCTGACAAAAAAAAATGAAATTGGATTTTTGAGCGCTTTTCTGTTTGCGGTGAGCGTTTCTGGCATAACTTTCGGACGGCACTTTAGAATGTATGCCATGTTTTTTCCCGTATTTTTGCTTTTTTCATGGACGCTTTTTAAATTTCTGGAAAGCGATTACGCGGGAAAAAATAATTTTTTTAGGATGTTGAAAACTGCCAGCGGGTTGAATTTTTTTTACGCCATTCCTGCCGCTATTTTGGCCGTTTTAAGTTTTCACCTGCATCCGTTGACTGCGAACATCGTTCCTATTGCTGGAATATACATCTTTGTTCAAGCGTTGTTATTCTATAAAAATAATAAAATATTTAAAAGCAAATACGCGGCTTTGGCCGCTTTGAAGTTTGTTGGTTTGGTTTTGATTGTGTTGCTTAAACCAGAATCTGTTGAAATATTTTTGGGCGGGTTGGTGTTTTTTGAAAATCACTGGAATTATTTTTTAATCGCTTTCAATGATTACAGTTTAATTTTAATGGCAATACTGATACTGGCGGCCGGAATTTGGCATTTATTAAAAAAAGAACAACTGACCAAAGAAACTTTATGGCTGGCATTGTCATTTTTTGTTCCGCTTTTGATGTCAATTTTTCTTTGGCGAAGAAATATAGGAGAACAATATTTATTTTTTGCCAAATCCTTTTTGATAATTTTAATTGCTTCCGGAATATACGCCGCCGCGGATTTTTTTCGGAAAAATTTAAAACAATCCGGAGGAAGATATTATGTCGTAACTATTGTTTTGCTGGCGGCGCTTTTGCCGAATTACGCTTATTTTTTTCAGAAAAACAATACTTATCAACAAAATTACCATTCGGAAAATCCAAATTACCGGAGTGTTTTTATTTATTTCAAAAAACACCGTCTTTCAAACGATGTTTTGATAACAAGAAATTTCCGTAATTATTATTGGAGCGGGGAAAAAGTAAAAACTTTTGATTTTGGCGGCGAATTGTCCAAAGAAAATTTTAAACTGGCGGATCTTCAAAAAATTATGTCTGAAAATCCATCCGGCTGGTTTGTTTATTCCAAAAACGACGAGAATTACATCGCCAAGGATGCGCAAAAATTCGTTGAAAAAAATCTTGAAAAAATAAATGCGCTGGCGGTCAGGGGGGATGTTAGCGTTTATCGCTGGGAAAACAATCCGGCGCCTAATTGAAAATTTTTGCCAGCCAGCCAAATAAACTGAATTTTCGCTCTTTTTCCCCAACCCACAAATTTATTTTTCCGATGTTTTCTTCCTGATTTTTTACGTATTCTTCAAAAGACAGTTTTTCCTCATAATCAGTCAAAAGCGAGACGCTTTCTTTGATTTGAATAAGCTGCTGTCTGTTTTTTTCTGTTTCAAGGTTTATTTCTCTGATTTTTTGGGTGTCATATCCAACCAAAAATATTTTAAATTTCCCCGAGTCGCTGATTTGTTGTTGTCTGTCGACGATAAATAAATTTGTTTCGTTGATGTTTTTCTGAAAAACCGTAATTTTTTCTTTCAATTCTTTTTCTTTTTCTTCAATAATCCTTCTTTCTTCTATTTCTTTCAATAATCTTTCTTCTTCCTCGCGGCTTTCAATTGCTGAATTTTTTGATTCCTGCACGATATTCGTTTTTTCTTCATCGTTTGTTACGGCCTGAATGATTCTGCAAGATCCGCTGATGGCCTTGCCTTTATTATTTTCAATTTTATTTACAATCAAATCAAGCGAATCTCTCCAATAAGAAGATGACGGGTCGCCTCCGCTCGGAGTGCTGCACCGGATGCCATAAGCACCGTTATGGGATACTGTGTTTCCGGACAGTTTAATTTTTCCGATCTTGTTGGCTTCATTGTAAAATTGAATCGAGACGCCACTGGCGGAATTTTTTCTGATTTCGTTGCGGGAAATAAGGATGTCGGCACTGCCGACAACTACTTCAATGCCTCCTTCGCCATTACCGTGAATTTTATTGTTTTTTATTGATCCGATTACTCTTTCCCGGATATCAATGCCTTCTTCCAAATTATCAAAAACCTGATTGCCGGACAATTCAATCCGGCTGTTTTTTTGGACATAAAATCCTTTGCGATTTTTTAATATGATAGAATTTTTTACTTCCAAAAATGACAAGTTTTCTCCCGTTTTGATTCCCGCATCAGAGGCGTTTTTAACGATGCAATTTTCAATTTCAGCGTCTCCCTTTACTATCATTATTCCATATGTTCCGCCGGAAACAGTAAGATTTTTTAAAAAGTTATTTCCGTTTAATTGTAATTGCAAGGAAGGTTTGATAATTGTTTTGTTTTTGTTTTGTCCATAAATTTTTACGCCTTCTTCAAGAACAAGAGATTCTTTATATTCTCCATTTTTGACATAAATTTTGCGCGCATCTCTTTTATTTTCTGATGCTTTTTCAAGAGCTTTTTCAATGGTTTTGAAAGGTTTTTTATCGCTGCCATCTCTTTCTTCGCCGTCATAATTTTTGTCTACGTAAAAATCATAACTATCTCCCTGAACAAAAAAGGGGGGTGTAAAAAAGAGGATGGCGCAAAAAATCAACTTCAACGATAAATTTAGATTCATTTTCTTTATTTCTGTTAAAGACAGACAATTTGCTGTTTAATGTTTTCGCATTTAATTATAACATATTTTACGCCGTCGGCTAATTGACGGGCAATTCTTTTTGCGATCCTCCGTTTTTTTTGCGACGGATTATATTTTGCAGAACAATAATGTCTTCTTTTTTAATTTCGCGCAAAACATAAAGAATGCCGAAATAAACAATAAAAAGAAGAAACACTTCAAAAACAAAAAGTTTTTTTGGCAACTGAATGAACAGCGAAATGACAAAAATTATGCAACCGGAAGCGATGGCGCGAACGATGCTTTTTATTTCATAACTGACGTCAAAATCACGATGAAGGAAATAAAGCATTAAAAACATAGTAATGGATGAAGCGATAGAAGTGGCAACAGCCGAGCCAAAGATTCCGTGCAGGGGAATTAAAATGTAATTCAAAATGCCGTTGATGACAAATCCGATCATCGCGATCAGCATGGAAATCTTGGTTTTTCCTGCGCCGTTCATGGCGAAACTCATCACATAAAAAAGAGTCAAAAACCCAACTCCAAAAACCAGAACGGACATTGCTGAAGCGCCCCCGGCATATTTTTTACCGTAGAGAAATTCCAAGGACTGTCCGGCAAAAATGGAAAGCAAAATAACCATCGGCAAAAGCAAAAGAAAGATGACGCGCAACGATTGAGCGAGAATTTTTTTTGTTTCCGTCCGGTTGTCGCGGGCAGTGGATTTGGATATCATCGGTAAAAGAAAAATTGTCATCGCGTAAAAAATATAATAAGGAATTCGTCCGACTGTCAGTGCGGCGTTATAAATACCTGTTAAATAATCATTTTGCAGCAGAGCTTTAACCATATAAAGATCAATGCTGATCAATAACTCATAAGCCAGAAAAAATACCACTATTTGCCAGGCGTAGTTTATTAATTTTTTCCAGTCAAAATTTTTTTGCGGCTTTTTATCGGATTTGTAAAAATCAAACTCTTTGGATATTTTTATTTTGTCAATTGTTAGCGCCGCCAGGAACACAATGGTTGGCGCAATGACGTAACCCCAAATTGATCCCTTGACGCCGAAAAAATAAGCCAATCCGACAACAAATCCGACGCGGACAAAAGAACGGATGATTTTGAGAACAGCTTGCAAATTGAACTTGTGAAGACCGGTATAATAGGAAAAATAAAATGAAGCGGCGGCGAAAGCGGGGATAATCAGCGTGGAGAGACGAAAAAGGGGAGTGAGTGTTTCATCGTTTAAAAGTCCGGCAATGATGGGAGAAAGCAGGAAAAAAACAGCGGTTATCGTTCCAATAACAATGATTTGCAAAAAAATCGCTTGTTTTTTTATGGAACGCGCCAGAGGTTTGTCAGTTTCAAAGCACTCGCTCAGATATTTGGCCATAGCAGTTGGAATGCCATTGCCGATTAAAATAATAATCATAGTGGTCAAGGTGATGACCAAACTGTAGCGGCCGTAATCAGCCGGACCCAAAATGCGTCCCAAAAATCCATGAATGACAAAACCAGATAAATTGAACATTATTTCTGAAATACTGACTAAAATGGCTGATTTTGCGATACTTGACATTATTTTGATTTTAAGTTATATTTATCGGAATTCTTTTAAATAAAGATTTTCAAAAATATAAAAAATCTGTTTTTACGAAGGAGGAAAAATGGGTTCATTGGTGGATAGAAGTTCTTTAATAAGAGAAATTGTTATTGAAACATGTCAAGATATCTGCGAAGATCTTGATTTTGGACTCATTATTGACAAAAATTGTCATATGGTGAATATGGTATCAGAAAATTTGGAAAACACTTTGTCTGTTTATCTGGATCAGGGTGTTATTGATATTATAAACGACTATAAATATATAAAAAAAATAATCAGAAAGGACCTAGAGATAATAATTAGAATAAGTATTTATAACGCAGATAAAATATTAAAAACACCTTATTCTTTCAATAAAATGCCTGCGTGAAAGACTGCGCGAGAAACATGAAAAAAACAAAGGCCGTTGGTGATTCGCTAGCGGCCTTTTTCAATTATTGATTTTATTTCTTCAAAAACTTCTTCTTGTCCGCGATTTCCGTCAATTGTTATGAGATTCCAATTATTGGCGGAATTGGAATAAAGCGCTTTTTTGTGTCGCAGGTATTCCAGGCCCTGATCGGGCTTTCTTTTTCTTTGCATAATATTTTCCGGTTCTATGTTGAGATAAAACGCCAGATCGGGTTTTCTGAATTTTTGTTTTGGGATATTTCCGGCGTGAAGTTTTTTTCCGGATAAGTATTGAATATTAATCAATGTGTCATAAAAATACCTGTCGCTCAGAATATAATCAAAATTCCCTTTTTCCAATTTTTGGCACAATCCCCCAAAACGCCAGGCGTCAATTTTTAAAAATATTTTTCTTAGCTGAATTTGCGTCCAGTTTGCCCGGGTTACGCTTTTCTCCTTGCCGCCAATTTTGCATCTGCCGATTAATCTGCAAATCAGGCAATATTTTTTTTTAAATTCAGATATTTTTTCGGCAACGCCGAATTGCACGGCATGGAAATAAAAAACTTTCCTGTCAAGCGAAGCAAGATAGGATTTTAGCATTTTAACCTGAGTTGATTTTCCGGATCCGTCCAGACCGGAAATGGAAATAATTTTCATAGCGTTGGCAGTTTTTAACACAAATAAAATATAGCATATTTGAGAAAATACACAAATTTAAACGATTCCGCGCCGATTAACGCGCGAATGTAATTTAAACTCCACTGTTCAATTTTCGTCTGTTGACAATTTTTTCAAAATTGATATATTAAAAACATACTAAAATAGTATGATTTAAACTTGGCTGTGCCGGAAATCAAAAAGGGGATAGTATTGCGTAAAAAAAGCGACCAATTAATTGTAAATCGCAGATTTTTTGCGAATGCGCGGACAACGCACGAAATGAGCGTGTTTTAGATTTGCAAATTCGCCTGTGATTTGCGGGAATTAAAAATGAAATTTTCTACTCGCGCCGAATACGGGCTCAAGGCCATGGTTAATTTGGCCGCCGCTTTTCCAAAACAGAAAAGTGTCAGCCAAATTTCCAAAAAAGAAAAAATTTCTTCAAAATATCTGGAACGTTTGATGGGAAAATTGCGAAGAAATAATTTAGTCATAAGCCAAAAAGGCAAGAGCGGGGGATATGTTTTGGCCAAAAAACCAGAATCAATAAAAATAGGAGAAATAGTTGAGACGCTGGAAGGACCGATTAATCCCCGCGGGTGCCGTTTTTGCCGAGTCGCAAAAAAATGCTCCGCCAGCTTGGTTTGGAATAAGGTTGAAGAACAAATCAAAAAAACGCTTTATGACATAAAATTAAAAAAATTGATTTAAGTTCAGCAAAAATTCATTAAAATTATTTTTTATGAAAAAGATTTATTTGGATCATGCCGCAACCACTCCGGTGGACAAAAACGTCCTGAAAGCCATGCTTCCGTACTTTTCCGGCAAATTTGGAAATGCCATGTCCATTCATTCTTTTGGACAGGAGGCGCTGGAAGCAAAAGACAAAGCCCGCGAACAATTAGCTGTTTTTTTTAATTGCGAACTTTCCGAAGTTATTTTTACCAGCGGCGCCACTGAAAGCAATAATCTGGCCATCAAAGGCGTTTTGCGCTCGTATTATTCAAAATTCTATTCTCTTAAGGGCGCTAAAAAAGCAATAATGCCTCAATTACCATTCAACAAAACAAAAATCAGGCCGCATATTATCACCAGTTCTTTTGAACATCATTGCGTTTTGGATACCTGCAAAACTTTGGAAAAAGAAGGAATGGCCGATGTAACTTATTTGCCGGTTTACAAGAAAGGAATAATAAAAATCCAGGATGTTAAAAAAGCCATTCGCCCCGAAACTATTTTGATTTCAATAATGTATGTCAATAATGAAATAGGAACTGTCCAGCCAATCAAAGAAATCGGAAAATTAATACGAGAAAAGAAAAAAGAAAAAAAGGAAGAGGGAGAATTATATCCACTGTTCCACACGGACGCCACGCAAGCCGCGAATTATTTTGATTGCGACGCGGAAAAACTGGGAATTGATTTATTATCCGTGTCGGCGCATAAAATTTACGGACCCAAGGGAGTGGGCGCGCTTTATGTCCGCAAGAATACACCTATCAAGAGAATACAAGATGGGGGAGATCAGGAATACAAACTGCGCGCCGGCACGCATAATGTGCCGGGTATTGTCGGGTTGGGAAAAGCCGTTGAACAAATCAGAACGCAAAATTCAAAAGGCGGGAGCAAAAAAATATTGGATTTGAGAAATCATCTGATCAAAAGAATTTTAACGGAAATTCCAAAGTCGCATCTCAACGGATCAAAAGAAAATCGTTCGCCTAATAACGCCAACTTTCGTTTTGACAATGTGGAAGGGGAGGGTTTGGTATTATCACTTGATATGGAGGGAATCGCCGTTTCCACCGGATCGGCTTGTTCTTCGGGCGCTCTAGATCCATCGCATGTGCTTTTAGCGATCGGACTCAAGCCCGAACAAGCGCATGGGAGCCTGCGTCTGACTTTGGGAAAAAACACGACCCGAAAAGAAATAGACATGGCTGTTGATAAAATCAAAGAAACCGTAAAAAGACTGAGAAAAATTTCAGGCAGTGTTTTGGAGGAATTTTAAACAACATTTTTATTTATGCGATATTCAAAAAAAGTTCTGGATCATTTTTTGCGCCCGCGCAATCAGGGAACAATAAAAAATCCCGACGCTGTCGTCATAATCGGCAATCCAAAGTGCGGCGACCTGATGAAATTTTACATAAAGGTCGGCAAAAACAAACAGGGCGAAGAAACCATTAAGGAAGCAAAATTTGAAACTTTGGGTTGCGGAGTGGCTATTGCCACTTCTTCCGTAGCGACTGAATTGGCGAAAGGAAAAACTTTGAGTGAAATGATGGAAATTACGTGCAATGATATTATCAAAGAACTGGGAGAACTTCCAAAATCTAAAATTCATTGCAGTGTTTTGGCCGACAAAGGATTGCGCAAGGCGATAGAAGCATACAGAAAAAAGAAATCAAAAAAACTAAACAATAAAAATTTTTAGCTAAAGCGCATTTTATGCGGGAGGATCATGGTTATATTAGTTTTTGATGGCAAATTTGCCTCTGTATACTATGTCGCACAATGTATATTATACGACACTATATCGCGTTTTTTATTTCAGATATCTCATAGGATTCAGACTTGCGCCTGTCGGTATCATAATCCCTTTGACATTTTTTGATTCAATAATATCAAAAGTCGCGGAAGAAAAAACCGAAAAATGCAAATGCGGACCGGTGGAAAATCCGGTATTGCCTGAATATGCGATTTTTTGTCCTTCTTTGACGGAAGCGCCTTTAGAAACCGCGTAACCGCTTAAATGTCCGTAAAGAGTCGTCAATCCATCTCCATGTTCAACGGCCATCCATTTGCCATAAGCGTATTTTTTGTTATCCCCCGTCGCGATAACTTTTCCGCTTCTTGCCGCGAAAATATTGTTTCCTGTTTTAATGCCGAAATCCACTCCGTTGTGGAAATTATTTTTGTAAAATCCTGATGTTTTGGCAAAACTTGTCTTTCCGTAACCTTGGGTGATATCCGCCGGATTGACGGGATAAGTGAAATAACCTTTTTTAATCGGCGGAAGTTTGGAATAATCAATCTGGCCGATTTTATGCAACTCAATCATCTCAATTTCTTCCTCAATCTGTCGGCGTTCTTCTTCAATTTTTTCCAGACGATTTTTGTATATCGCTTCTTCTCCTTTTGTTTTGCTTAATATTGACTGCTTTTGCTGGCGATGGCTTTCAATTTGCGAATTCTTTTCCTGTAATTGATTGAGCAAATCAATCACATTGCTCTTTCTTTCTTCTAGTATTTTTTTTTCATTTTCAAAATTTTCCTTGGTTAACTGAACGCTTTCCAATAGTTGACTCACTTTCTCTCCCAATTGCTGGACGCGATCTTCTTTGATAAACAAAGAAGCGAGAGAATAATTGCTGAAAAGAGCGAGAAGCGCGTCCTGATTGGCGTGTTCATAATATGATTGCAAAATCTTTGAAAGTATTTTCTTTTGATCTTCAATTATCTTTTCTTTTTCTGAAACCTGGGCGGATAATCGTATTACATGGTCGTTAAAATCATTGATTTCATTTTTTTTGGAAACAATTTCTGTGTCTAATTTATTAATTTCTTTGTCAACCACGGAAAGTTGATTTTGCAAAGTATTTGCCTGCTTGCTCTTGATTTCTATCAGGTTGCAATATAATTTTCTTTTTCTGTCTTTTATTTCGCATTCATCCTTGTCTTTTCCGCTCAATCGTCCGCAATCAACAATTGGCGACTGGCCGCTTTTCAAATAATCCCCGCAATCAAAAATTTCCGCCCCGACGACGCCTTTTGAAAATGAAAACAGCGCTAAAAAAAGCATCGTTGTCAAAAAAACGCGCACACACTGATTTTTTGTTTGAATTTTGGTTTTTATTAAGAGAAAATTATTTTTCATATCGCCGTTTTATTTTTTTGATTTCTGTCAGGTTAAATGCCTACTAATTCTGCGCAAACTTTCTTTTTTGCCCAAAACCCAAGCCACTTCAAACGGCGGTGGCGATTTTTGTTCGCCAGTCAGCGCCACGCGCAAAGGCCATAAAAATTCGCCTTTTTTTTCGCCGGCTGCCTCCAAAAGCGTTTTTTCCAGATTTTTCCGATTCCAGTTTTCTTCGGATATGCTTTCCAGAATATTCACTGCTTTTTTTAAATTGTTTTTTATTTCTTCGTCCGTCATATTTTTCCAACGCAACAAGTTTTTGTCATACTGAATGTCTTTGAAAAAAAACTTGTTGCTCTCCCCCGCTTCGGACAATTTCGTCAGCCGTTCACGTTCAATTTCCAGGACTTTTTTTAAGTAATTTTCAGACTTTTTTTCTTCGCTCGCGCTTTGATAGAATTCTTTCCGTTCAAAAAAATTTTTGGACAATTCATATAACCTGCCGATAGACAATTTTTTGATGTATTGCGCGTTCATCCAATCCAGTTTTTTTAAATCAAAAACCGCGCCGGCTTTGTTGACGTTTTTTAAATCAAATTCTTTTATTAATTCCTCTATGGAAAAAATTTCTTTTTCACTCCCCTTTCCCGGATTCCAGCCCAAAAACGCTATAAAGTTAATGATGGCTTCCTTGAGATAACCCTTATCAACATAATCTTCAACGGACACATCGCCCTGGCGTTTGGAAAGTTTTGTCCGGTCGGGATTGAGAATAAGCGGTAAATGCGCGAATTGTGGCTTTTTCCAGCCAAAATTATCATAAAGCTGGATAAATTTCGGAGTGCTTGACAAAAATTCTTCTCCGCGGATAACATGCGATATTTCCATCAGATAATCATCAACGACATTGGCAAAATTATAAGTTGGATAACCGTCTGATTTGATGAGAATCTGGTCATCAAGCAGCTTGTTTTCAAATTTCAGCATTCCTCTCACCATATCGTTGAATTCCGTAAATCCATCCGCGCTTATTTTTTGTCTGACAACATACTTTTCTCCGCTTTCCAGTTTTTGCTTGATTTCTTTTTCCGATAATTTTAGACAATATCCGTCGTACATCGGCGCTTTTTTTTCGGCGATTTGCCGCGAACGCATTTTTTCCAGCCGCTCGGGCGCGCAAAAGCAATAATAAGCTTTTTTATTTTTGATCAATTCGCCGGCGTATTTTATGTAAATATCAAGTCTTTCGGACTGGATATATGGCCCATACTGGCCTTTTTGCGTGATTTTTCCCTTTTCAACGTAAACACCCTCCGAATAATCAAAGCCGGACCATTTTAAAATATCAATCAGCTTTTCCAGCGCGTCTCGTACGTATCTTTTCTGATCCGTGTCTTCTATTCTCAATATAAAATCACCGTTGTTTTTTTGGGCGAAAAAATAAGCATACATGGCCGTACGAAAATTACCGACATGCATATAGCCCGTTGGCGATGGAGCGAATCTGGTTCTTATTTTGTTCATTGTAAAAATATGAAATTCATGTCCAAAATAAAATGGCTCTAAAAAAAAGATTATTGGCAATGCACAGAATCACAAGTTTATTTTTTTAAAATTATTTTGACAGGAAAAACGGCAACCGCTTTAAAAATACGGCGAAATCTGGATGGTTGCTGAATGAGTCGGAAAAGCCATTCCATGCCGATTTTTCGCATCCAAACAGGCGCGCGGCGCAATTTTCCGGTCAAAAAATCAAAAGAACCGCCAACCCCCATGGCCAATTTTATTTTACCACAATCCCCCGCTTTTAGCGAATGGAGGAATTTTTCCTGAAAAGGCGCGCCGAAATTGCAAAAAACAACGGTCCGTTGCTTATTGATCGCCGGGTAATCGGCCGATTTTTTGTTTAAATTTTCCCCGTTAATTTTAATTTCCGGATATATTTTCACAATGGCATCGCGGGTTTCCTCCCATTTGCTTAACCCGGCGTCATTCGCCGCCAAAAATACGCTTAATTTTTTTTCATTTGCCAGACGCAAAATTTCCATCATCAGATCCGCTCCAGCAAAACGTGTTTTTAGTTTTTTTCCAAATCGCCAAAAGGCGAATTTTATGCCTGTGCCGTCAGCCACGTTCAAATCGCACTGATTGAGGATATTTTTAAAACCTTCATCTTTTTGCGCCATCAGAATGAATTCCGGATTAACAGTCGCTACTTGATGAAACCCTCCTTCGGTTAAAAAAATATTTATTTTTTCAATAATTTCCGGACGCGTCAAATTATCAATTTTTACTTCCAGTATCCTCATTTTGTTTCCTGTTTATTGCCTGTTGTTTGTTGTGCTTATTTTAGCGAACATTTTTCCAAAATCACGTATTCACGCCTTCCTTTGTTCGCGCGGCTTTCAAAAACATCAACGCTCTCAACGGGAATGGACGCGGAAAATTTTTCATCAATGACCATGGGTTTTTCTGAAAATTTCGCCCATTTTTCCGGACGCGTCCTGCCTAACGTAACGTGCGGCCGGAAAATTTTCCGTTCTACCAAAAATACGCCTATTTTTTGGGCAATTTTACTTTCCAATTTTTTTAATTCTTCACTGCTCCCGCCCTCCGCCAAAATCATCTTTGGCCTTTTTGCGTCGGGAGACAAAACAATTTTTTCAAGAATAACGTCAAAAGCTTCAATGTTTTCCACCGCTTCGCCGACTTTTCGGCAAATATCCGCTATTATTTCATCGTTTACGTAACCGACAAAAAAAACGGTGATATGAAGATTTTTTTCCTCGCTCCAACGAACAGGCAAATCGCGCCATTTTTCAATTTTTTCAAAAAGGCGCTTTTTGACCTGATCGGGCAAATTTATGCCAATAAAAATTTTTCTCGTTCGCATACTGTTAATTTTAACGCGTTTTTTCACAAAAATCAACTTTTATTTAGGAGTTTTTACTTTAATATTGAAATAATAAAAACAGAAAATGAGTAGTATTAGTCAAATTGCAAAAAAGAAATCTGTGATTATCTAAGAAAGTTGTCGGTTTACGAAAGTCAACCATTCTAATTCATTTTCATTCATTTGATTAATTTTCCTGTATCGTTTAAAAAATTAAAACACGAACTTTGCTTTTGTCAAGCCAAAAAAATCCTGAATTTTCTTGACAAAATATTCAGATGGCGTTAATATATTATAAAATGAAATAGAGTTTCAGGAAAGCGCTGATCCGTGTCCAGAATCCTCATAAGAGCGAGGATAAGTGATGGTCGCCAGCGAGACACGGGGAGTAGAATAGCGAAACCGGCCTGAATTAATAAGTTTTTCAACTTGTTAATTTCGGTCGGTTTTGTTTTTGTAAATAAAAATAAACCAAAAAATACGGGTGAATATGAACACTCTTTATCTAAAAAGAAATAATTTATTATCAGAAAACCAGCTCATGTTGGCTATTTTAGGATAGCCGCGCATAAGTTGGTTTTTAATTTCTTAAAACTTTTTAAAAAAATGCGCAAACTCAAAAAACAGACCAATGGATTGGCCGCCAAGAGCATCCACGCTTTTGGCATATTTTTAATGGTTATCCAGACATTCGCGGTGCCGATCTCATACGGCGCCATGCTTACTTTTCCCATCGCTACTGCCGCCGATGAGACGGCGGCCGAAAGCGAATCCCTGGAAAGTTCTGATTCCGACACCAAATCTGATGCCGATGATAATGAAGAGAAAAAATCTTCTAAAGATGAAACTCCTTCCGACGATTCTCCATCCCCCGATTCAAACAGCGATCAGGCGAAAAGCGACGATTCAGCCGCGGCGACTGATGAAAATCCTGCTCCAACAAGCGAAACGCCGGTTGATATCGCAGCGCCCGAAACAAATGGAAACACCGATGCTCTGTCCGCCGATGAAAACAATGATTCAAACAAAAAAACTTGTCTGGACGATAACGCTGAAATCAAAACAGGTTCCAGTGATGACTGGAAAGTTGACGGCGACACGGCTGAAACCAAGGACAAAGTAATGCTGGGCGTCAAATACGAATTTCCTCTGAATAAGAATGTTTCCGTCACTTTCACTTGTCTTCCGGGCGATGAAAGCAAGCTTTCCGTCCTTAAAATTGAACAAATAAGATCCTCGGAAATAAATCTCCCCAACGGCGTATCCGCCGCTTACGAATACGCCTACGATATTACCACAGGAATGAAAAACGGTGATTTTAAGTATGATTTGACACTTCCCAAAACAGAAAATATTAATGCGCAAATTTCTTATATTGAAAAATCAGCATCGGAGGCAATAGAAAATAATTTATTAAAATCGGACTTAAAGGAGATTGAGAATGACAAGGTAAAAAAGGATGATGATTTAGTGAAAATTGAGAAGCTGGATCATTTTACAATATTTTTAGTCGTTTGGAATTTTCCCAATAATCCAGACAATGCGATTGCTGACGGAGGAACGCCGGCCAATTTGGCAAAAACAATTACAGTGGTGGGCGCCAGTAATTTGTCTTTCAACACATCAGGAGCAACAACCAGCTCCGCGTCGGCTAATAATTGGGATAACGGCTCCGGCATAAAATACTGGCAAGTTGAATTATCCTCCAAAGGATTTAATAACCTAAAACTTTATTCAAAACAAAAAAGTTCGGATACTGGACCAAAAAATTTCAAGGTTCAATACAGTCTTGGCGGGTCGTCGTGGACGGATGTTTCAGGAGGAAACGTTACTGTGCTAAATGATAGTTTTGCAAGCGGGACCGTTTCAAATTTAACTCTTCCTTCAGAAATGGATAATAAAGACTCCGTATATCTGCGTTGGATTATGACATCAGATATATCTGCTGGTGGTGGTTCCGTAGGAAGCTCGGGAACAAACAGAATAGACGATATAGTTATTCGGGGAGCGCTTACTTTTACAACACCGGAGTGTCTTAATGATTCTGATGGAGCCAATGACGAACCGGAACAAAAAGACCTGACGAGATTATGCCGCGAGCAGGCATTTAACAATCCTCTGAATATAAAATGGAATTGGGACATAATCTCTCGTACGGGCAACAATTCCGCCGATGCCTGCGCATTATTTGATACCGACTCCATAGGCAGCACCGGATACGGCTATGCCGATTATTCATTGTGCGTTACATGGAAACTAGACGCGCAACAGATCACCGGCAGTCCGGTGCTATATAGGTGCAATAATACTCGGACCGACCGCTGTGCCGGAGCTTCGGCTGTTTCAATTAATTACGGAAGCAGTTGCGGAGTAGATGTGCTATCAGAAGATCCTTTTTCCTCCGGCGATTCATATCCTTATGATGCCGTGGCTGGATGCACGATAGATCTTGCTGACGTAGGAGGAGTCAGTAAAGCCAATTTATTAGATATTTGTTCGTATCCCTCTGCTCAGCCAAATTCCGATCCGTCAGATTGCGTGGTGATCAGCGCGAAGAAAGGCAATTTGGAGGTTGTAAAAAATGTTTCCCCTGATGATCCGAATACCAATTGGAATATTACAGTAACCGGTCCAAGTTCTTTTAATGATGCGTTGACCGGAGATGACACTACCGGAATTAGAGCCATTGACTCGGGAAGCGGTTATTCCATAACCGAAACCGCCGGAGCGAATACAAATTCCGGAGATTACACGACGGCATACTCCTGTATTAAAAATGGGAGCGCTTATCTATCTGGCAGCGGCACGACAATCAGTGAAATTTCAATCGACAAGTCTGATTTAGTAATTTGCGTTTTTACCAACACTCTTAAAACAGGAACAATCGTTGTCCACAAAGACGTGCAAGATCCTAACGGCAATCCGGTAAATGACACCTCTAAAAATTTCACAATCAAATTAGACAATAGCGACGCGAGAACTATAACGGACAACGGCACGGTAACTTACAATAATGTCAGAGCCGGAACGCACACCATTTCAGAAGACACTCCGCCAGCCGGCTATTCTCTTTTCAGTATTACGCCTGATATTGATCCCAACGCGCCTGGCGCTCAAATTTCAGTCGCTGCCGGCCAGACGACAAACGTTTACGTGGTGAACCGCCAGCAAAACGCGACGATAACAGTAATCAAAGATGTTCTCAATCCCGATGGCGGAGAAGTAAGCGACGATCATGAATTTACCGTGAACGTGGGAGATCAATCCGGCAAAGTCGGCGAGGGAAAAAATGAGGTGTTTACTGTCGCTCCGGGTATTTATACTGTGTCCGAGAACTCAGATCCCGATTATGAACTGGTAAGTATTACTCCCGACGAGGACTATCAGGCCGACGGAGCGCAAGTTATCGTTGGTCCCGGCGAACAGCAAACCGTCAATGTAACGAACAAGCAGAAAAAAGCCCGCATAGAAGTTTCCAAAGACGTGGTCGCGCCCGACGGAACAACAGATGTTTCCGATAATCATCCCTTCACGATCCAATTAAATGAAGGCAATAACGAAAGTATTAGCGAAAACAATCCGGCAACTTTTGATGTTAATCCGGGTTTGTTTACCGTGAGCGAATTAGATGATCAGGACTATGACGAGATGGGCTGCAAACTGCCGACAGGCGCGGACGCCGCTAATTTCACTATAAAAAGCAATGAGCAGTTTTCAGTTACTTGCAAAAACAAGCAGAAAAACGCGACGATAAATGTCGTTAAGGATGTTGTTAAATCGGACGGAGAAACTCAAGTTTCAGATGATTATCCTTTCTTAGTTACCCTGAATAATGAGAAGAAAAATTTCGCGGAGGGAAATCCGGCGGTATTTTTAGTCGCTCCCGGAACATATGAAGCGGTTGAAAAAGTTGAGGATAAATACACGCTGGTTAGCAACGACGGGCCAAAAACCGTCGGTTCCAACGGCCAAGCAACAATCACGATAGTCAACAAACAGAATCCCGGCTCAATTTCCGGCTACAAGTTTGGCGCTGACGGCCAAACCGGCCTTTCCGGGTGGACTATTAATCTTTTCTCCTGCCCCGCCCCCAATTTTGCCGGATGCAAGTCTTCAACCTCCACCCAAACCGATGAAAACGGTTATTACAGTTTCAACAATTTAATAACTGGATTTTACAAAGTTAAAGAAGTGCTTCAAAGCGGGTGGACAAATTTATCCTCACTATTTCACAACGTAACAATCGAACCGGGCGCTGACAGCAAAGATAACAACTTCACCAACTTTGAAAACGTAAGTGTCATGGCTTGCAAAGTGATTGATGCTGATGGCAACATAGAAACTCTGGAAGATCAAGCGCCCCGATCCGGCTGGACAGTGAACCTTTTGACCGACGGAGAAATAACGGATACACAGGAGACAACAGAACAGGATGGATGCTACACCTGGGAAGATCTCGGACCTAATCATTCCTACGGCGTTTCCGAGGATGTCCCAACGAAATGGTCAGCCAGAACTGATGCCACTCATGATTTCGGCGAAGCCGCCAGTGGAAGTAATTATGCATATACTTTCATAAACACCCAACTTGGCGAGATTATTGTTGAAAAGCAAACATCGCCGGAAAGCGAGCAGAGTTTTGAATTTAATCCCAGTTATGGAAATAATTTTTTCCTCACTGACGGAGGAACAAATAACAGCGGATATCTGTTGCCAGGAAAGTATTCCGTGTCTGAAGTTAATATGTCTGATGACTGGGATTTAACCAATACAAATTGTATCAGCAGTTTGGGCAACACAGAGTCCGCCGAAACGCTTAATCTTGATCCAGGTAATCTTAATCTTAATCCGGGAGAGACAATCACCTGCACTTTCACCAACACCCAGCGCGGCTCAATTGTTATAGAAAAAAACACCACCGGAGGAGATGATACTTTTGAATTTTCCGCAACAGGAAAAAATCTTCCCGCTTCTTTTAATCTAAAAACTTCTGATGGAATGGGCAGCCAAACATTTAGCAATGTTCCTGCCGGAAGCGAATACGCGGTTTCCGAAACAGAGCTTGTTGGCTGGAAATTGGCGAGCGCAAGCTGCGACAAAGGCGACATCGACGCCATTGAGGTTTTGCCGGGAGAAACAACCACCTGCGTTTTCACCAATACGAAAAGCGGAAGAATTATCGTGGACAAAGTAACTGATCCATCCGAAAACGGTCAGTTTTTTGACTTTACCGTAACCGGAAACGGCTATAATAATTTCAGTTTAAAAGACGGGGACGATCCCAATAACCAAGAACTGCAACCCGGAACATACACCATCTTTGAAGAGCCAGTTGATGGCTGGGATTTAACAGGCATTGATTGCGTTTCACAAAAACCGGATTCGCCGACAGAAAGAACCAATCTTTGTCATAGAACAAAATCCGACATTCATCCATGGAACGCGATCAGTGTTCCAGTCAATAATCATGTTCACAATAATCACATTGATGATTTTCTCTACACAGGTCCGACTGATAAAAACGGTCATCCAATATCTAAAATTGGCGAACAATGGTGCGCGGATAATGTTCCGGAAAATGATATTACAAACAGATCCTTTATTTCTGTCATTGAGGAAGAAGAAAACGCTGTTCAGCCGAAAACCATAGATTTAAGCGCCGGCGAAATCATTACTTGCACTTTCACCAATACTTTCATTACTCCCGAACTTCTTATTGAAAAATCCAACGACAGCGTCGGACCGCAAGCGCCGGGAACCACGGTCAATTACACCATTAAAGTAAAGGCGCTTAAAAATAAAGTTAAAAATGTTTTGGTTACTGATTTGCCGCCGAATGGATTTGAATTTGTAACCGGAAGCGCCGATCAGGGATTTCTGCAAACGCCATACGCTTCACCCGGTGTCTGGAATTTGGGCGATATAGCCGCCGGGCAAACGGTAAGTATCACCTATACTGCCAGAATCGGTGGTTTGCAAAGCCCGGGTGACTACAATGATATGGCTTGGGCGCGGGGGTCTTCGGATATCGGCGCCGATGATATTTTGGCCAATGACGAAGATCCGTTTGTCGGCACAAAAGTCGCGGTAGTTGTTGATGCTGAAAATCCAATTAATGTAGCGCTGGAAACTGATACAAAAACCAAGACTAAAACCAAAACTGTCATAAAACAAGTGCTGGGCGCCGCTACCGGAACGGAAACTTCCTGGTCCATTCTGGCTTTTGTCTTGCTGGCAACCGGATTACTTTTCGTCTATTTCGGAAAAAACACAAAGACCAAAAAAGGATCTTATTTGGCAAAAATAATGGTGTTTTTTGCCATCACTGCCGGATTAATCTTTGCCGCAAACAAAACCCTGGCCGCCACTTCCGCGTTGTCCGTAAAAATAGGAATACCGGAAAGTCCGACCAAAAATACTGATTTTAAAATTGGTTTTGTGGCGCTGGATATTGACGGACGTCTGGTTACCGCTCAATGCTACAAAGAAGGCGTGCCGGATGCGGCTGTCGGCACGGAATTTGCTCCTAAAAACGGGGGCAATTCGGGAAATTGTGTTATTGATTCTTCCGTCATGCCGACAGACGGGGTTTATAAATTCTTTGTAAAAATTCAGTCAGGAATAGATGAAATTAATTCCGATTTAGCGATCGTTGAACTTAAAACCGGACTTCCGGGAACGCCTTTGAATTACGACCGCGACAATATCAATAATTGCGAAAAGAAAATATCATTCCGCACCGCCAATGACGGAGTTACCGCTGTTGTTGAGCTTTATCGCTCAACCGAAACGGATTTTACGGCCGATAATTCAACCAGGGTCGCCGATCTGGCCATTGGTCCCGGACAAGACGGAAATTTTACTGATATTGTTCCGGATTGCAATGAAGATTATTTTTACGCCATACGCGCTTTTGACGCTCTTGGCAACGGATCGGAAGTCGTGGGCGACATCAAGGAAAAAACTCGCACCAGAACGCGAACAAAGACCGTTATTAATACCGTTCCCGGAGCAATTATTCCAGCCGCAACTACTGGCGGAGAAACTGCCGCAGGAGGAGAAACAACCGGCGAAGTATCCGGCGAAACCGCAAATGAACAACAAAAAGAAGCGGAGAAGGCCGAAACTGAAATCCTGGGGGAAGAAACCGCCGCCGCTGAAAAATCTTTTTTCAGAAAAACCCTTTCGTGGATAATCTTCCTTGTTGTTTTGGGAACGCTTTTTTATGCCTATTATCGGACCAAAAAAAGAACAAGCGGAGTCGCTTAAAAAAAACCCGCCTTTAACGATTGTTGGGATTGTTTTTATCCTGCTTGCTTTGATTTTGCTGGCTGTGATATATTTTCCGATAATCAAAATAGAATTAAACTATCAAATCAACAAAAACAAATTGCAAAGTGAAACGCGCGCCGCCGCCAATGAAAACAGCGACGCGAAAAAACAAGATGCTCCGGCGGATGAAAATTTTTCCGTTATTATTCCCAAAATCGGCATAAACTCAAAAGTGATTCCGGATGTCAACACAAATGATGCCGCGGAATATCAAAAAAAATTGGCTGAAGGAATAGCGCATGCCAAAGGCAGCGCTTATCCGGGTGAAATGGGCGATGTTTTTCTTTTCGCCCATTCCGGCGCCAATTTTAAAGAAGCTTTGCGGTTTAACGCTGTTTTTTATCTGCTCAATAAACTGGAAATCGGCGATGAAGTATTTGTTTATTATAAAGGCAAAAAAAGCGCCTATCGCGTTTTGGAAAAAAAAATTGCCAGTCCCAATGAATTGACATACAACAACCCGTCTGAAAATCCGCGTCTTATTCTTATGACCTGCTGGCCTCCGGGCACGACCCTGAAAAGAATTGCCGTGATTGCCGGTTAAACATAAAATTATGCGAAAAAAGAATTATTTTCAGAAAGTATTGGCGCGAAAAGCGGTTTTTATCGCGCTTGTTTTTGTTTGTCTGTTTTCTGCGAACGTTGTTTTAGCCGGCGAAAAAGATGAAATAATCCGTTTTGAAATAAAAAAAGAGGACTTGTCTCCCAATTCCCCTTTTTTAAATTCCAAACCCCGCATTGATACAGAAGCCGCCATGACTGAAAAAAATGCCGTCTGCCGCAGTTTGCCGGAAAGCTGGTGGGTCGTGCTTCTGGCGGCTTATGTTTTTCTTTTAATTTTTAATTTGGCTTATGAATTTGAAAAAACAAGAAAAAAGCGCTGGTTTTGGGAAGCGTTTTACACACTGCTGGCCGTATTGGCCTGGAAAAAATTTGACGGATGCGATCAATATGTTTGGTTTGTCCAATCCGTGCTTATTAACGGATTTATAATATATTCTTTTTATCTTTATTATCTTAACAAGGCAAGCAAAAAACATTCTGACACCGCATAAAATTTATTCCAGAATCGCTTTGATTCTCCGCACGCCGGCGGAGGATGCTTCTTCTTTGGTAATTTTAAAATGCCCCAACTCGCCCGTGGATTTGGCATGCGGGCCCCCGCAAATTTCCCGGCTGAAAGAACCGGCTGAATAAACTTTTATTTTATTTTGATCCGCCTGCTGATAAGCAAGATATTTTGATTCAAAAATTCCGATTGCTTTAGATTTTTTCGCTTCTTCCGGCGTCATTTCTTCGCAAACAACCGGTATGTTTTCCCGTATCTTCCCATTAACCAGATCCTGGACTTTTTGGATTTGCTCCGCCGTCATTTTTTCATGGTGCGCAAAATCAAAACGCAACCGTTCCGGAGTTATGTTGGATCCCTTTTGAAAAACATGCGGTCCCAGCACTTCGCGGAGAGCCGCTTGCAAAAGATGCGTGGCGGTGTGCAAGCGGGCGGTATTTTCATCCTGCGACTGCAAACCGCCCTTGAACATCCCGGAAGAAGATGTGCGCGACAATTCCTGATGTTTTCGCAATTCTTCCTGAAATCCCTTTTCATCAACAGCAATCCCCCGCTCCATCGCCAATTCCCGGGTCATTTCAAAAGGAAAGCCGTATGTTTGATACAAATTAAAAGCGCCGGTTCCGGAAATGTTTTCGGCGGCTATTTTTTCAAACTCCTTAAGACCCTTTTCCAGTGTTTCGCGGAATTTTTTTTCTTCTTTTTCCAGCTCGGAAAAAATTTTTTCCTGATTATTTTTTAATTCAGCGTAAAAATCACAAAATTTTTCAATAACCGCCCGCGCCAGTGATTTTGTGAAATTTTCATTAATTCCCAGTATTTTCCCATGGCGAATCAACCGCCTGATAATACGCCGCAAAACATAACCCCTTTGGATATTTGACGGTTCAACTCCGTCAGTAATCATAAAAACACTCGCCCGGATATGATCGGCGATAATTCTGGCCGAACGCTTTTCTTTTTCGCTTAAATCATGGCGCTGTTTTTGATTTTGCGGCATCAGCAAGAAAATTCCATGAAACAAGTTTTCAAACAACTCAGTTTCAAAAACCGTTTCCTTGGCATTCAGCACCGCCAACGTCCTTTCCACGCCCATGCCGGTGTCCACGTTTTGTTGTTTAAGTTTTTCCAATGTCCCGTCCGGTTTTTTTTCAAATTCCATAAAAACATCGTTCCAAACTTCAATAATCCGTCCGGATTTCACCAAATCCTGAAAAGTTCCGCTGATTTTACCTTCTTGCGGACGGACATCATAAAACATTTCTGTATCACCTCCACACGGACCGCTTGCTCCGGCAATCCAGAAATTATCGTCAATTCCCAGCGGAATTATTCTGATATCGTTTCTGACAATTTCATCTTCACCTGCCACATCCGCTTTCATTCCGGCTTTGGAAAAAACATCCTGCCAAATTTGTATCGCTTCATTATCGCGGGGAATTCCTCCCTCGCCTTTAAAAACAGTCACGTATAAACGTTTTTTATCCAAATTAAGCCATTTGGGATCGGTTAAAAATTCAAAACTCCATTCAATCGCTTCACGCTTAAAATAATCGCCAAAACTCCAATTGCCCAGCATTTCAAAAAATGTCAGGTGCCGGTTATCCCCCACTTCTTCAATATCGCCCGTTCGGACGCATTTTTGGACATTAGCGACGCGTTTGCCGCCGGGATGATCTTCTCCCAAAAGATATGGCACTAACGGATGCATGCCGGCTGTCGTAAAAAGCGCCGAGGAATCTGTTTCGCGCGGCACCAAAGAAGCCGAAGGAATGATCGCGTGTCCTTTGCTTTTGAAAAAATCTAAAAATTTTTTCCGCAGTTCCTGGGCGGTCATTTTTACGAATGTTTAATTGAATCTTAATTTATCGCGTATTTTTTCATAAACATACTTTTCCACCTCTTTTTTTAGAGATTCAAATTTTCCAAAATCTCCGTCAAAACAGCTTTTTACGTTTTTCATGCAGTTATTGACCTCTTCTATCGCCTTCTCGGTTTCTTTGACGTTATCTTGCAATTTGTCCACCTTTCTTTCCAAATCATGCATATCCATCTTTTCTTTTTCTTCGTCGCTCAGATTTTTGATTTCTTTTTGAAACTCCCTTTTGATGTCCAGATACATAAATTTCTTTTAAAAAGCGCGGTCATTGAAATTAACCGTGATTTTAAACATCAATAGTTATTTATAATTTCATTAGCAATTTCTCTAAATTTTTCAGGACTACACCTAAAATTATTGATATATCGCCTGTCTACATATTCACATGAAGATGAAATAAATTTCACAATTGTATTATTACCATAAATATAATAAGTGGACCGCTCCTCATAATCTCCACCATTACTACTCCTACATGCATCGTGAGGGATTCTTGTTATTACTGTTAAAGCATTTTGATTTTCATCTCTCCAATAAATTATAGAATCCTGATCGTATTCTGTTTTTTCTTTTCCATCACCAGAATATTCAACATCATACTCTATTTCATTTTTTAAATCTTCATGGTTGCGCTGTATTTCGTATAAGCCAGCGTCATCCAATGCATCAATAGCATATAATTCGTCTCTTTCTTTATAAATATCCCCGAGCTTACGCTCGGGGTTTTTCTTATCCGAGTGCAAGCTTCGCTTGTCCAGTGTCCTCTTGTCCTTGCTGTTCGATGTATTCTTTGATCATTTTTTCGTTGACCCCGACGGTGGA
>JBBINP010000001.1:0-88948 GCA_037443825.1 Candidatus Moraniibacteriota bacterium | reverse complement strand
CCTTCGGTATTTGGATGGATAAACGATATGATATAACATCAGATTCTTATTGTGTCTTTTGTGTATATGTTCGCTCACCTACCCATTATACCCCGAAGCAGAGCTTCGAGGAATTCTCTTGATTAAAAAGGGCGGCTACAAATAAGTAGCCGCCAATTGTTAAGGTTGTCCATATATATATATATGACGGTTTTTCCAAAAAGAGATATTTTGGAGAATGTGCGCATATCGTCAGTATGGTGGCTCCTTTCAATTTTTCCGTTCTCCTCTGAGGAATATGACCTGGTTTTGCGGTGAGTGATTCCCAGATATTCCAGGCACCAACTGAAGGATTCGGAAAGTTCCGAACCGTTATCGGTCTGGACTTGCTTGATGGCAAAAGGCAATGATTTTTGAAGCTTTGTCTAAAATTCCTATCTTGTAGTTTTTAATTTTTTTTCTCGTTCAAATCTTTTTATGCCGAATCCAATCAATTTATCAATCAGCGTAGCGTATGATATGCCGCTTTTTTCCCATAATTTAGGGTACATGCTGATAGAAGTAAATCCGGGTATTGTATTGATTTCATTTATATATATTTCATTTTTTGGCGTAAGAAAAAAATCTACTCTTCCCATGCCCTCGCAGCAAAGCGTTTCAAATGTTTTTATCGCAAGGTTTTGAAATTTACTCATCATAGTTTTTGAAATATTGGCCGGTATTGCCATTCTGGCTCCGTCATCATCCAGATATTTTGCTTCATAAGAATAGAAATCATGCATGGGTATTATTTCTCCGGGAATTGATGCAATCGGATTTTCATTACCCAAAACCGAACATTCAATTTCCTTGCCCTGTATATACTCTTCAATAATAATTTTATCATCAAAAGAAAAAGCGTTTTTTAAAGCCGGTCTGAATTCAGCACAATTTTTGACTTTACTTACACCGACCGAAGAACCAAGATTGGTCGGTTTGACAAAAAAGGGCAATCCTAAATTTTTCTTGATTTTTTCAAATGAAACATCTTTTTTATTTTTAAAAACCAAATATTTTGCAATCGGCAACCCAGCTTCTTGCAATAATCGTTTAGAAACATCTTTATCCATACTAACAGACGAACCAAGAATCCCAGGACCGACAAAGGGAACGTTATAAAGTTTTAACAAGCCCTGGATTGTTCCGTCTTCTCCGTAGGGTCCGTGGAGAGCGGGAAAAACAGCATCGATGCGTTTTTCGGAACTACCGGTTTTTAAGTAAAAAATATGATTTTTCGTGAATGATATGACATTTTTTTTGAGAGAAGATTTTTTTAAATTAGGTATTTTTTTTAAAGAAAACAGTTCTTGCTCATTAAATAATATCCATTCTCCTTTCTGGCTGATTCCGACCAATATTAAAGAATATTTTTTAAGATTGATGGCTTTCGCGATATTTTGCGCCGACACGATAGAAACTTCGTGCTCAGCCGATCTGCCGCCAAAAATGAGTGCTAAATTTATTTTTTGTTTTTTCATAAGTCAAAATATTAAATGATTTTTCAAATTATGTCAAAAGCCCCGCCAGATAAAAGGAGTTTCTTCCCGCCGCGTAGGCGGCGCCGGATTGAAAAGATTTTTGGCCGTCTCCCAAATTTCCGGATGATTTTTTTGGATTTTAAGCCAATACCACCACTCCACTCCCCACAAATAAATTTCCGGAAAGCCGACTTTTCTGGCAAATTCCACGTTTCTTATTAATTTTTTCGCGTCCATTGACTTAAATTGTTCCTCCAGAGGCATATTTGTAGTGTAACCGCCAATCCACGGCTCCGCCTGAAGCTCCACGACAATCGCTTCCGTTTGATTGGAAATTTTTTTAATCAGCCAATATTTGAAATGAAAGAATTTTGGTCCGACCGGATAATGAACGCTCTTCCGATCTTCTTTCCAGACCTGCAGATACATCGTGGTTCCGAAAATATCCGCTCTTTTGGCGGCGCGCACCCACAAACTCAGCTCTCCGCTGTCGGTTACAATGATTTTCCGAGCGGGATCGATCCGGCGCACCAGAGCGATTTCCCGATCAAGTAATTTTACGTCCAGCGGAGGACAAATTCCAAAAGGCAAAAAAGGTTCGTTTTCTACTTGCCAATATTTCACTTCCGGATGATTGTCCTTGTAACGGTTAACAGTTGTTTCCATATACGCGAGCAAGTCCTGATTTTTCTCTTCCGTGTTTTTGTTTTTCGCCCAATCGGGCAAATGGCATTCAGGCCAACGAGGAACTTTTTGCCCGACAACCAAAATCACTTCCGCGCCGCGCTTCCGCGCTTCGCCAAGCTGCCAATCAACATCTTCAAAACGATATTCTCCTTTTTCAGACTCTATAAGATCCCAATAAAGAGGGATTCTTATTTTTCTGGCTCCGAGATCATCCAGGGCGGCAAGAAAAGCATCACGCCAGTTCAGACCGATATCGGAAGCGTAACGCGCGGAAAAGGTTATTCCCAAATTCGCGTTTTCATTGCGTTCCGCGACCGGCCAATTAAAATAAACCAGCGCCAAAATCAAAAACGTCCCGCCGCCGGAAACAAACACCAGTAAAAATTTGAAAAATTTTTTGAAAAAATCAAACATAATTATGTTTTGTTTTTTAACATTTTAACACAATTCTGCCGCGCCGCCATCAATAAAGCAAAAATAATCCGCCGACAATAAGCGCGATGGCGATTGCTTTTTGGATCAAAATCTCGCGATTGATTTTTTCCCGCAGAACAGCGGGAAATTTTTTGGCAAGCGCGATTGTCAAAATCAGCAGCAACGCGTATTGAATTCCCTGCGCGGCGTTGACCAGCGTAACGCTTCCCAGGGAAATGGCGTAATTGAGAGAAAGAAAAGCTAGTGCGGCCAATATTTTGTTCGCCACAAAAAAAGCTCCACCCGAAACTCCGGCAGTCCGATGGGTCGCAAAAATGGCTTTGCGTTCAACGGAAAAAAACAAAAAAACAAACGCCGCCAGAAAACTGCCCATCCGCGACCAAAAAAAAGCGGACAAAAACGGCTGGTCGGAAAAAATAGATTTGGCCGACACGTAATAAACGGCGAAAACCAAAGCGGCAAAAACAGAAAGAGCAAACCCAGCGGACGCGTATTTATTTTTTTGTTTCGCGTTTTCATTCTTGGAAAAAGAAATGAGAACGCACCCCGAAACAAGCAGAAGAAAAGACAAAATTTGCCATTCGGCCAGACGCTCGCCCAGAAAAAAATAACTCAAAAGAAAAACGCAGACCGGTGTCAGGCCGCCTATCATCGTCGCTGCGCGCGAAACTTCGTGTTTTTTAACCGCCAAAATAAACAAAAATATCGCCAGAAGAAAAACCGCACCGACTAGCAAATTTTTCGCCAGCTGAATCCAGCCGGGCCAAACGACTCCGAAAGGAATCAAAATTACGGCGAAAAAGCTCAACAAGCCGACGTAAAAAGTGTAGGAAGCCGGATTGGGAATTTTTTTATTAAGCAAAAATTTGTCCAGAATCGCCGTCAGAGCGTAAAAAAAATAAGCGATTGCGGCGAAAATAATCCAATGCATAAAAATCACCAGCCGTTATTTTCAATTATTTTTTTATAAGCGTAAAAACTTTTGCGCGGAGAACGTTTCAGCGTTTCCCAATCAACTTCCACCAGTCCGAAGCGCGGCCAAAAACCCTTGTCCCATTCAAAGTTATCCAGAAGAGACCAATGAAAATAGCCGCGCACGTCCGCGCCTTCACAAATGGCTTTGTGCGTCCAGAACAAATGATCCTTGATAAATCTCTCTCGCCGGGAATCGTCCGCGTCCGCCAGCCCGTTTTCCGTAATATAAATCGGCAGATCGTATTTTTTTAGCCAGTTGAGAATAAAATAAATTCCCGGCGGATAAATTTCCCAATTAAGATCGCTGATTGGTTTGTCGTTCAAGCGTATTTTGCGCGGAAACTTAAAGCGGTTATGAAAATAATACTGGACGGTCAAAAAATCGTTGCGTCCGGCAGTCATTTTCAGGAACTTTTTATTGGTAATATAAATTCCGATTTTCTTCATTAAATGATCGAGTTGGGAATTTTCACGGCAGACCTCAAAAGAATAAAGCATGTTGGCAAATCCTGCCTGTGCCCCGGGAGAAATTTCATGAACCGCTTCATAGCCCCTGATATGCGCCTCCGAAAAATTTTTAAAAATCTTCCAGGCGGACAAAAGATTTCTTTTTTGCGGAGGCCAGACGCCGGCGACGTACGCCGCCGCTATCACCGATGTCGGCTCATTAAGAGTAATCCAAAAATTCACCATGTCTTTCATATTTTCAACAACGAATCTGGCATAACGGGAAAAATAAAAAGGGAAATCTTTGCTTTCGCACCCTCCTTTTTTTTCAAGCCAGAGAGGATTGGTCCAGTGCCAAAGAGTAACAAACGGTTCCATGTTTATGATTCTCAACGCTTTGACAACTTTCCGGTAATGTTCAATTTCCGCCTCGTCAAATTTTCCTTCTTCCGGTTCTATCCGCGACCACTCAACGGAAAAACGGTGGGCATTGTGCCCGCCGGACTTGGCTAAATCAAAATCCTCCTCGTAGCGGTTATAATGATCGCAGGCGCGTCCGCTCAGATAATTCCGCGAATCAAACATTTCCGGAAATTTTTCTTTTTGCCAATCCTGCCATTTGCGTCCGGAATTTTTCGCCAGATGATCCGCGTTTTGTTTTTCCCACTCGCTCCAGTTATTGAATGTTCCGCCTTCAACCTGATGGGCGCTGGTCGCCGCGCCCCACAAAAAACCCTCGGGAAAAAGGATATTTTCTTTTTGTTTCATGCTTTTATTATAACACGGAATTTTTTGATTCAATCAAAAACAAGATAAGCTCTTCGGCCTTGATAAATATCTTCGGCGTTCCAGTCGCGAATGGCGTTCATCAAATCGGAAAAAGAATACCGGAAATTCTCGCCTTTGCGCGTACCCGGATCATTGGTAATAAACCCGCGCGCGTCATAACCTTTCACCACCAGCATGTGATAGTTGGGTCCGCCGTTTCTAAAATTGGGATTGGGCAGAATTTTTCCCGCCGCCGGCAGAATCACCGGCCGGCCGGAAGCTATTTCTTTTTTTATGTTCTCTTCGGCGGCATTGGCGCTTTCTATCCGCGCGCTTTTCATTCCGTAATGTTTTTCGGCTATTCGCACCAATTCTTCCAGGGAAATGCTCGGACCGTAGCCGTTTTTTGTTTCATAAGCGACTAATTCCTGAATTTCTTTTTCTCCTTTTTTTTTCGAAATATGAGAGTTTTTGCCGAAAAAATATTTCAGCATGATCAATGACGCTTCTTCGCAGGCGTTTTCATGCAAAAAATCCCATTCGGCAAAAGGCGCCTGTGACAAAAAAGGAACCGGCAAAAGAACGCTTTCGGGCAAAGCGGTTTCTTCGTCTATTTTTTCCGTCCGGTTTTTTTCAGTGGCAGAAAAAGCGGAAATATTTTCCGTTTCTGCCGATTCTTTTTTTTCCGCTTTTTCGGAAAAATCAAAAGTTTTTCTGTTTTGCGTTCCCTGAAAAGCAAAAAATAAAAACGCGGTTAAAACAGCCGCGCTCCCGAAAATAAAAATTTTCGCGTTTGTTCTTTTCATAAGCCGGTTTTTTCTTTTTTGTCCACAAGAAATTTAGTCAAAGAAACTGTCACCAGCGCCAAAATAAAAGTAACGGCGAGGGCGTAAATTATTTTCGCCAAAAAAGTGTCGCGGCTCAAAGGAAAAAGATATTCAATCAGCGACTTGACGGCTTCATTCCACGCCAAACCGACAATCAGGCCGAAAGAGGCGATAATATACATTGCGATTTTTTTCTTGATTTCCTCCTTCAGAACAAAACCTTCTTCCTTTATTTTTTCAATTTTTTTCTTCATCATTTGGTTTTTCAAATTAAAAATATTGCAACCGCGATTTTCGCAGGATAAGCGGTATTTTTTCGCGTTCCGTCATCAAAGATATTTTCCATATTTTTCCGGCGGATAATAACAATTCGGGTTGGGTATTTCGTCCGGATCCAAACAGCATTCCATGTCCATATGCCTGCCCACGCCTTTTTTGCTTTTTTTCGGTTTGTCGTTTTTCTTGCCGCAAACGCGCCGTCCGTCAACCACTTTGTGCACAAGGGGCATCGGCGCTTTGGCGGCAAGAACTCTTTTCGCCGGTTTGTTTTTTTTGAATGAATCTTCTCCGTTCTGGATGATTGCCTGATCTTCGCCGCAGATATTGGAACAGTTTAAATTTATCAGATCTTCAACGCACCGCTGGCGGGAAAGAAATTTATCGTTTAACACACATTTGCTCAGAAAACGGACGTTATTCCACCTGATAACTTCGCTGGAAGACAATTCGCATCCGTTCGCCAGATTATCCGGATCGCCCAAGTCGACGCGCGAATAAGAAGATGCGATTTCATTTTTTCCCCAAAACGCCATTGTTTCGTTTTTAAAAATAAAAAAAGCGTTGACCATGAAAATCGCCGCGATAATCAATATTTTTAGCATATCATTGTTTTCAAAAAATATCCCGAAAAAACAGCTTTCTTTTTTTGTTTTTGAAAATATTCATCCGCAGCCGCGGCGCCAAAATCTCCGTCTGCGGAAAAATGGCCGATTTTGCTTTTTTTAATATTATCAAAAAACCGGCAAAAAATCAAAAGAAACGGCTTTTTCGCCGACTTGACGCCACGCCTGAAAACTTTACTTTTGAGCATTTTGGAGCTAAAATTAGCTTATAATTATATCAATATTATATGAAAAATAAAAAAACTTTTGGATTCTCTCTCAATGGTCAGGAGGATATATTGGAATTTCTAAAGTCAAAAGCTCCCGAAGTCTTTTCGGAGGGTAAAATTGACTGCAAAAAGCTGAAAAACACAATCGGCGATGCGGCTGAAGACGGCGAGGAAAGATATGGCATAAATTGGGCAGGCAAAAACGACTGCTTTCGCAATATTCAGGAACAAACGACAGCCACATTGAAGCCGAACAGAGAAGAATCGATTAATTTTGACAAAACCGGCAATCTTTTTATTGAAGGCGACAATCTGGATGTTTTGAGAGTTCTTCAGCGTTCCTACTACAGCAAAGTCAAAATGATTTATATTGACCCGCCGTATAACACGGGAAACGATTTCATCTATAACGACAAATTCGCCCAAAGCAGGGACGAATATTTGGAAAAAATCGGAGAAAAGGACGGTAACGGAAACACTCTACGAATTGACGGAATGAGCAAAAATTCAAAAGATGGCGGACATTATCACTCCACCTGGCTCAATATGATGTATCCCAGATTATTTTTGGCCAGGAATCTTTTGAGGCAGGACGGGGTGATTTTTGTTTCCATTGATGACAACGAGGTTCACAATCTGCGAATGATAATGAATGAGATTTTTGGAGAAGAAAATTTTGAAGGAATGATTTCATGGCGAAGAAGGACAAACCAACCAAATGATGAAACAAAAATGATAGCAAAAGTTTCAGAATATATTTTAGTCTTTTCTAAAAATTCTGAAACATTAAAAGAATTAAAAACTTTTAACAAAATATCAATTAGTGAAAATAGACTGGCAAGTTATTCAAATCCTGATAACGATAAAAGGGGCGATTGGTCATCAACGCCCTGGTGTGCTAGCAAAGGGCAGGGAGGGAGTGAATACGAAATAAAAACTCCAACAGGAAGAATCTACAAAGAAACTTGGCTAGGGACAAAAGAAACTTTTGAAAAACTCCTAAAAGAAAGTAGAATTATTTTTCCTAATAACGGCGACGGCAAGCCTAGAAAAAAAATTTTTAAAAAAGAACGACTGGAACAAGGACAGCCAGCTATTGATTTTTGGTTTGATAAAAGATTCGGCGACAACTTGTCTGCAAATAGCGAAATTAAAGAATTGATAGGAAAAGAAAGATTGTTTGATTATCCCAAACCGACAAACTTAATAAAAACCATGCTGGAAATTGCCACTCAAAAAAATGACATAATTTTAGATTTTTTTTCTGGTTCAGGAACGACAGCTCAAGCTGTAATGGAACAAAATACAAAAGACGGCGGAAACAGAAAATGGATTTGTGTTCAGCTTCCAGAGTTGTGCGATGAAAACAGCGAAGCATATAAGGCTGGATATAAAACTATCGCGGATATCGCGAAAGAAAGAATAAAAAGAGCCAGCAAAAAAATTAAGGGTGATTTTGATTCAGGATTCAAGTTTTTCAAGCTGGACAATTCCAATTTCAAAATTTGGCGAGGGAAATTTGAAAATGCGAAAAAACTTTTGGATAATATGAAAGATTTTGTTGACAATGTGAAAAGCGGCAGCACGCAAGACAATCTGCTTTATGAAATTATCATCAAAAGCGGATTGGATTTGAATGTGAAAATTGAAGAAAAAGGAAGCGGCGATGATAAATACTACTCCGTTGATGACGGAAAGTTGATTATCTATCTCGGAAACAAAATCAGCAAAGAATCGGCGGAAGAATTTCAAAAAGCAAAACCGGAAAAAATCGTTTGCTTGGATAGATGTTTCAATAACAACGACCAACTAAAAACCAACATAATGCTTCGAATGGAGCAAGAAAAAATTGATTTTAAGGTGATATAGATGAATAAGAAAAAAAGAAAAAAAATTGAGAATTCCATAAAAGACGCTTTTCAATTAAAAGAGAGATTTGCCGATTTTGAGGTTTCTTTTTCAAATCAGCTGTTATCTGAACAATTAGATTTATTGAAAAACCTTGCAGGCATAATTATTGCAGTAATCGGAATAGGATATTTATTTGAGAAAATAAGTATAAATGTATTTTCTGTGGCAGGTTTTGTATTTTCCATTATTTCGTTAATACTTATTTTTTCTTATATAAGAGAAATGATAGATATACAAGCCAATGGATTGAAAGAGGCTCAAAAAGGAATAGAGCATAGAACAGATGAAATGATAAATAAAGCAATAGAGGCTATTGAAAGCGATAATGCATCTATTTGTTTTGATTACGCAAAAAAAGAATACAAAAAAATAAAAAATGTTAATCCGGAATTAATTTATTTGGGAGAAATTATTTTATTTTTATTTTTTACCATTTTATCCTCAATGATAGGCGTTATTGCGGTGGAAAAAATTAACATTGAAATAATTTATCAGCTATTCTTATTCGCTTTAATTTTACTTATTTCTTGGCAAATGAGTTTTAGGGAATGGAGTGTTCCATTGATTAAATTGCTCTCAAAAAAGTTCTGCCTCAAAAATAATGATGATTAAAATTAGTTAAAAATGAAACTGCAATTTGATTCCAATCAGCAATATCAGATTGACGCCATAAATTCCGCCGTCAATCTATTCAAGGGCCAGCCTCTCAACAAGGGTGATTTTGAAGTGAAAATTGAAAAGCCCAATGGCCAGATGATTCTTGAAGGCGGATTTGTCGTTGGAAACAATTTGTTAATAAAAGAAGAGGAAATAATAAAAAATCTGCACGCTGTTCAAGAGCAAAACGAATTGGAAAAATCCGAAATGAGAACTGGTGGCGGAATAGGCGTTGGAGCAATCGGAACAGAAATGATTGGAGTTGGAAGTGACTATCAGCACTTGAAAGACGGGCTCAATTTTTCAGTTGAAATGGAAACTGGAACTGGAAAAACCTATGTCTATCTCCGCACCATTCACGAACTGAACAAAAAATACGGATTCAAAAAGTTTATAATCGTCGTTCCAAGCACAGCTATCAAGGAAGGCGTAATGAAAAACTTGGAAATCACAAAAGAGCATTTCGCGATGATTTATGACAAACCAGAAATGGATTTTTATGTTTACGACCCGAAAAAGCGGGGAATGCTCAAAAATTTTGCTACCAATAATTCGCTTCAGGTTTTGGTTATAAACATTGATTCTTTTGCTATTGATGAAAAGAAATCAAATAAAAGAATTATTTATCAGGACAGCGACTGGGGTATTCCAATCAGATACATTCAAGCGACAAAACCTATTGTCATTGTGGACGAACCGCAAAATATGGAAACAGATATCAGAAAGAAAGCTATTCAAAATCTCAATCCCCTTTGCGCCCTTCGCTATAGCGCCACGCATAAATATCACTACAACCTGATTTATAAACTTGACCCCGTGAAAGCATATGATTTGAATCTGGTAAAGAGAATTGAAGTTGATTCAGTTTTGGAAGAAAACAATCAAAATAAACCTTTCATTGAATTGGAATCGATAAAATCACAAAAGAACACAATCGCCATAAAGCTGAAAATTGACATTGCTTCCGAAGAAGGCGTGAGCAGAAAATCAGTAGTCATTAAAAAATCGCCGAGAAAATCCAGTGAATACGATTTGTTCAAACTTTCAGGCGAAAGAGAAATTTACCGTGATTATGTTGTGGATGCCGCTGATGTCGTGACTCAATCCATCACTTTTTCTAATGGAAAGGCGCTTTGTGTCGGCGATTCTATTGGTGGACTGAGTGATGAAATAATGAAGTTTCAAATCCGCCAGACTATTCAAAATCATTTTGAAAAAGAACAAAGACTGAAAGATAAAGGCATCAAGGTTTTATCCCTTTTCTTTATTGATAGAGTTGCCAATTATCGGCAGTATGAGAGCGGCACGACAGCAAAAGGAAAAATCGCTAAATGGTTTGAGGAAATTTTTGAGGAAATAAAAAGCCAGCCAAAATATGAAGGATTGTTCTCCTACTCAATAGAGCAAGTCCACAACGGCTATTTTTCCAAAGACAAAAAAGGACAACTGAAAGATACCAAGGGCGACAGTCTGGCAGATGACGATACTTATTCCTTGATTATGAAAGATAAGGAAAAATTATTGTCGTTAAATGAGCCATTACGATTTATTTTTTCACATTCCGCCCTTCGTGAAGGCTGGGACAATCCCAATGTTTTTCAGATTTGCACACTTAATGAAACTAAAAGCGAATTGAAAAAGAGGCAGGAAATTGGACGAGGATTAAGGTTGCCAGTCAATCAAGACGGGCAAAGAATTTTTGACACCAATATCAATGTATTAACAGTAGTAGCGAACGAAAGTTATGATGATTTTGCCAAGAAATTACAAACCGAGATTGAGGACGAATGTAATGTTAACTTCAGCGGAAGAATCAAGAATAAACGAAAAAGAAAGAAACTGAAATTGCGAAAGGAATATCACCTAGACGAAAATTTCAAGGCTCTTTGGGACAAAATAAAGCAAAGAACTAGCTACCAAGTGGAATACAGCACTGAAGAACTTATAGAAAGGGCTGGAAAATCCCTCTCCTCTGTTCAAATAAGCAAGCCGAAAATCATAAGCCTAAAAGCTAAGCTGGATATAACAAAAGAAGGAATCGCAACAGGACTTTCCAATATCAGCGAAGGACGAAATGACTACAACGCAAAGTTGGATTTTGTTCCTGATATTTTAGGATACATTCAAAACAAGACAAAGCTGACAAAAGACACGATTTTGAAAACAGTTGAGGCTTCCAAAAAAGATAATGACATTGCAAACAATCCGCAACAATTTATGGATTCTGCTGTTTCCGCTATCAAAGAAACTTTGCAGAAAATGATGATTGACGGCATAAAATACGAAAAGGTTGCCAATGAATTTTGGGAAATGAAGAAATTTGAAGATGAAGAATTGGAAGGATATTTGGAAAATCTGGTGAAAGCACAAAATGAAAACAAGACGCTTTATGATTATGTTATGGTTGATTCCGGCGTGGAAAGCAAATTTGCCAAAGAATTGGATTCAATGAAAAATGTAAAGTTCTATTTCAAACTGCCCTACTGGTTCAAAATTGACACGCCTATCGGCTCATACAATCCGGACTGGGCGATTTTTTTTGAGAATGACAAAAAAATTTATTTTGTGGCCGAAACGAAAGGAAGCGCAAAAACAAATCAACTGAGACCAAATGAGAAAATAAAAATTGAATGCGGACGGAAGCATTTCAAACAGCTGGACGGGGTTAAATTCAAAGAGGTTGAAAATATAAAACAAATCTTTGAATGAAATAACGACAACAACCAAAAATCAAAAAAGCGGTCGCGCATCAAAAAATGTCCGCTTTATGGAGAAGGGCGTATGGACAAAATAATCTCCGAACTCCGCGCGCGAACTTTTTTTCTTTTACGGCGCAACGCCTGAAAAATGGATGTATTGATATTCGCGATATTCTGTGATAAACTGCCAAAGCGGCTGCGGAAACACGTTTTTTTGTTATGGCGACTATCGTCCAATGGTTAGGACACGAGTTTGTGGCACTCGGGATTTGGGTTCAATTCCCAATAGTCGCCCAGATGCCGGAGCGTTATTTTTATACTTATAAAGCGGCGCCGAACGCGCAACAGAAAAATCATGGCGGCAAACGCTTCCGTTTCTTTGCCGCCGCGGCGCGATGATCATTTGCCGGCGCCAACAGCCCCTTTAGCTCAATGGATAGAGCGTCTGGCTTCGGACCAGAAGGTTAAAGGTTCGAGTCCTTTAGGGGGCACCACACAGGAAAAATCAATGCCTCGCGGCGGAGCCGCACCGATGAAAACCGCAAAAGAGCCCGGAGAAAAACATCGGCGCAAACCATATTTTAATTCGGGGAAAAGAAAATTTTTTCATCCAATACGAAAACCCAGAAAAAGCCCTAAAATATGGGCTTTTTCTGTTGCCATGTTTTGACTTAACAAATGATTTGTTTTCTGCTATGCTTAATTTGTTATCAGAATGAATCTGGTAATCCCTACTACGAGGGTTTCGTGGCAAATTCGTACCTTGAAAGGAGGATACTATGGATCCCAAACGGCAGGGCGAAATCGCCCTCAAGCTGGTGAAGCACCTGTTGCGCAAGCGTGGTGGCATCACACTCTCGCAGGACAACATGCGCGAGTTCGGAAATGTCGCGAAAGCCATCGAGGTGCCTGTCGAGGAGCTAAAGCAGTTCGCCAAGCCCCTCATGCAGGAACTCCTTGACGAGTGCTTCTCCGCCAAACAGTAGTCGGAAAACCAGGGTGGAGCTTCTAGCTCCCTAAAAGGGTAATTGCACCTCGCCGCCACAAGCGGACAAGGGCAGAACAAGAACCTCGCCCCGTTTTCCGGCAACACCGCCCCACTATTCTTCGGAATAGTGGGGCTTCTCTTTTTTGTTGAATAAATTTTGAAATTCATATAAGATTCGATTGTATTCGCTTTGCGAATTCTGAATTAGTTGCCGCCAAAGAAAAACTTGAAATTGTCATCGGTGTAGCTCCGCTGCTTTTTCGGATTTTCGCGGGGGTTTTTGCCGCCGCAGGCGGTGAAATGCGTTTGAACTATTTTAAAAATACAACACCAAACTGGATTAAACATATCATTTGACAAAGTCGCGGAAATATATTAGCATTCAATGTTGCCGCGAATGATTTCCATTTTGCGGCAGTCAAGGAAAGAACCTTGAAAATAAACAAGAGGGGGATGCTATGAAAGAAAAAGGAGAAGAAAAAGAAAGCAAAAAATGCGAAAAATGCGAAAAAAAACAACTTGCGTAGTATGCAAATACAAAATTTGCTTTCTATTAAACGACCAGATTTGCGCGATGGAAGGATATTATATGATGCCGTGTGGTCCAATGTGTGTAAGGTGCGGCAACAAAACATAAAAAAACAAAAAGAGTCATAATAATAGCTCTTTTTTTATTGTCGCGTTCCGCAATCCCGCGGCAAAGCCGGAAAATCAATTGAAAATATCTCTCGCGGCAGGATTTGTTTTTTCAAACATAGTTTTTTTATTTTCAACAATCCTGAGCAGTTTTTCAAATTTGTCTTCTTTAAGATTGACAACGCGCATTTTTGTCTGAACGTATTCGTTCTTTTCTTCTTCACTCCATTTGAAAGCGTGTATTTTTCCATACCAAAGATAAATTCCTGCCAGCATAAACCCCGCGAGCAAAAAGAAAAAAACAACCCGATACCAGAAATTCCACGCCGAAGCGATTTTTTGCCATATTTTTTTCAGATTATTTTTCAATAAATCGGACATATTTTTAATTCAAAAATTGTTTTCATTTGATACTCTCCGCTATTTTTCATCTTTGAGATAAAACACCGCGTTTAAAACGGCTTTGACGGCAATCCGCCCGGGCTCCGCCTGATTGTTTTTTTCCGTTTCGTTTTTTTCCGCGTCTTTTTTGACGGCAAACTCAAAAGGAACATTTGATCCGAATTGGCTTTTTTCGTCTTCCAAGACAGAAAAGGAAATCGCCGTTATATCGGAATAATATTCAATATTCTCAATTTTTCCGAGAAAGTCCGCGATGTCCGGATAAAAACCGGTTAGTTTGATCTTCATTTCCAGATAATTTTTGGCGGGGAGATTATCTTTCAGCGTTTTTTTGACTGTTTCTTTTTCCGCTCCGGAAGAATCCGGTTGCGTTTGTTTGGCGGACTGGCCATCCCCGATTTCAATAGCCACCTGGCTGTTTGTCATGCCGGCTATTTTTTCAATTTTCTCAATCAGTTCCACTGCCTGCTCTTTTCTCAAAAGGGGCTGCAACTTTTCCTCCTCCGCCAGAATTTTTTCAAATTGCTTTTGAAGCGCCGGCAATTCTGACAATCTTTGTTTGCTGTTTTCTTGATCGGCGACTTTTTTTTGAATCGCCTTGGCGTTGGCGTTAATTTGTCCGATCAAAGGTTTCACGCCCATCCAGACGACCGCTCCGAGCGCGGCGGCGTAAAAAACCAAAAGGAAATATTCCTGATATTTTTTGAAAAAATTATTCATAATTTCCGCTTAATAAACATTTTTCTTTGACTTCAAAATCAATTTGAAATTCCACGTTTTCCCTTATGACCAGATTGGAAAGAGGGATTTCCGCGTTTTCAAAACATTCCGAATTGATGATATTTTCCTGGAATTTAAGCAAATTTTCTCTTTTGTCCGCCTTGCCAGCCAATAAAATCTTATAATCTTTGCTGGAAAGATCGGTTATTTTAATCTCTGCCGGCAAAGATTTTTCCAGCGACGCCAGAACCCGCGACCAACGCAAATGCTTGGTCTCCAACTCGGACAATCTGCCGGATTTTTCATTGACTTCCTGAAATTTGTCTTCATACGATTTCAACCGGCGATATTCTTCTTTTGACTGTTCCATCGCGTACAGCTGATCAAAACCGTCCTCTTGAATTTTCAAAATAAGATTGAGACAAAACAAAAACGCAATGAAAACAACTAAAGGAAAGGCCAGCATAATTTCCTGTTTAATAATCGCGCGCGCTCTTTTCTTCTTGCTGATCTCTTGTTTTTTTTCCGGAGGCAAGAGATTAAGATAAATTCTCATAATCAAATTTCTCTTAGGGCCAATCCGATGGCCGTTGAATACTGGACAGAATCGTCTCTTTTTATGATGGGAATTTTGTCTTTTTGGTTGAAATTAATCCAGGGGTTGCCCAGAAAAATTTCTTTGTTTATTTTGCGGGAAAGATAAGGCATAATGCCTTTTGTTCTCGCGCCCCCGCCGCACATAACAACAAAATCAATGGAAGGCGAATAACGCAACCCGTCCAAATAAAAATCAATTGATTGCTTGATTTGAGAGACAAAATTTTCCAAAATCGGCTCCACCGCCAAAAAAACCGGATCGCGTTTCGTAGGCGAGCCGATGCCGTATTGGAACTTTATTTTCTCCGCCTGTTCAAAGGGCAGATTAAGCGCTTTGGAAATGGCATCCGTCATAGACTGGGCGGAAAGCGGAATACTGGAAGTAAAACAGGGAAAATTACCGGTTAAAAAAAGAAAGCTGGTGCGCCGATCGCCCAAATCAATAATCACGGTGGTATGATTGTTTTCTTTTTCAGGCATCAAACTCCGCGCCTGGGCAATGGATTCAATTTCCAGACTTATCGGTTCCAATCCGGCCGATTCCAGAACATCAACGAATTGATTGACTGTTTTTTGGGAAACGGCGACAACCAAAACATTCATTTTTCCGCTTTCGCGGGCAAGCCCTTTGGGGAGAATTTGCCAGTCATAATAAACCTGATCAAGAGGCAAGGGAATGTTGGCCTCCATTTCCCATTTAACAGCTTCGCCGACTTCTTCCTCTTTCATTTCCGGAATATTGATAATTCGCAAAAAACTCTTGGTTTCCGGCAGAGAACAGACTACTCTGGATGTGCTGATTTTTTTGGGAAGCGCCGACTTTATAGCTTTTTGAATAGCCAAAACTACATTTTCTTTTTTGATAATTTCTCCATCCGCGATGCTTCCGATAGTAATAGGCGCGCTGCCAAAACTCGCGAGTTTTTTGCGATTTCCGTCATTTTCAATCTGCACCACTTTTACCGAAAGGTCGCTTAAATCCAAACCGAACGTCGGCGAATCCCAGCTAATGATTTTTTTATTAAGAAATCCCATTTTTTTATTTTTATTTGCTTTTTTTATTTGCCTCGCCGAAACACAACCGCGTTGTTTATTTTACACCAAAATCACAATTCCTCCCAGAGATCGACGGCGTATTCATTGCCGGTCGGAAAATACGGAGGCGGGCAATACAAAAGATTATTGTCAAAATTATAAAAACGCACCGCGAAGCCGCTGACACCATGCTGAAAATACGGCTGCAGATAAGAAGCGATGGCGCCGTTGAAAGTAAAAGAATTTTTGCTGCTCATATTTTGGCTGATGCCGACTTTTCCCGTTTGCGCCAAAAGCGCGGCATCCGTGACAAAGACATCCGGACAATCCTTCACGACGGTTATGTCGCGTTGCGCCACCAATCCGATTTTGTTGTTGCAGTCGTAATTGGCCACGCGCAGATTGGTAAAGCCGATATAAATGTCCGCCGGCGAACCGGCGCCGGACAGATTAGCCGCGACAACAGAGATTCTTTTGTTGTTTACGGAGCCCTCAACCCAGACATTGTCTTCCACGAAAATAACGCCGTTGTTCGGAATCGGATAATTCCTCAGGCATAGTCCGCTGCAACTGCTGCAGGTTCCGGATCCGCTGGCCCTTAAATAACGGGTAATGGAAAGATTGACGTTATGATAAGTGTCAACCGTGCAAACATCAAAAGTTCCGTCGTTTTTCAGAATAATCCTTCTGCCGTTTCCGGTGGAATCAAAATATACTCCTTGTCCGCTTTGCGCCGCGCTTTTCATCGCTGAAAGATCGGCGGTAACGCCCGTAAAACTCACTTCCGGAACGGGAAATTCTCTGCCTCCCAAAAAAACATCCGGGCGATTCGGCACTGTTCCGCCCGACCACGGATAGGAAGGGGCGCTTGGGTCGGCCGGATTTTTGTGCGTATGCACTCCAAAATCCAAGCTACTTCCTCCGTGCGTCGGATCATTGAAAGAAGGAACCAGCGAACTCACTGTATTGTGAGCGATACCGTCAAAACGAATGCCGGTATTGGAATGGACTTTGCCATGAACCGTCGCCTGATCGCCAAAATTCATAAAACTGTTGGAAAGAAAAATGTATTCGCTCCAAGACGGTCTGCGAAATCTTGCCTGCACTGATCTGGTTGAATTGGGAAATTCATGCGTCCAGCCGGTGGACTTGATTTTGGCGATTGTCGTTCCTTGTCCGGGCGCGGTCAATTCAATCCTGAACCGGCCGACGGCTTTTCCGCTTTCCGGATCGTTGTATTCCATTTCAAACGGACCGGAAACGCCTAAAGTTGAACTATTGGTCCAAAAAGCGTCTAGCTGTCCGCCGTTCATCCCGCTGGTGGCGTGAGCCAGATACCAGCGATAATAATGAATTCCAGCTTCGGCAACCTGGAACGACTGCTCCCGATAACCGCGATTAAAGCTGTATTTCAAATGGGAACTGATATAAACAATTATGGAAGTGAATAATATGGAAACCATAGCCAGAATAATCAGGGCGTAAGCGATGGCGGAACCGGGTTTGCGAAAACGTTTGTTTGTTATTTTTCCTTTTGGCATATTGATTTTGTAAAAAATTTTAAACTCCGAACCTGTCGTGATCGTTTAAATTTCTCAGTTGGGAGAAAGATTGGATTTGAATGTTGTCCGGCGCCCGATTCGGATCAATGTTGACGTGCAAAGTCACGCGCAGCAATCTCACGTTCGGAACCGTAACCGGCATCGCGATGGGATTGTTGACGCTGTCTTCCGGATAATTGGAATTATAATAAGCGAAAACGGGATTGTTGGAAGCATTCACCACACTGGAAGCAATCACGCGCGTTTCCCCGTATCCGCTGGCATAGGTGACGGGAAATCCGGTTGACGGTTCCCTGACACCCATCATCAAATTTGTCCCACTTTTGTAAAAACGCAACCGCTCGGCTTTGCCATCGCGATCATAATCGCAGTATATCACCAGATCATTGTCGCTTGCCGAAACAACCGGATAGGCGCCGTTGTCGCTTTGGCGCGCTTCTCTTATGTATCTTACCATTTCATTGACGCCCCGCGAAGCGCTCATCGCGGCCTGTCCCATTTCCAAAGCATAGGAATTTTGTCTCCATATATTGATAAAAAACAAAGACAGCGCGCCAATGCCTATGGTAAAAATAGAAATAGCCACTATCACGTCTATCAATGTCATGCCTTTTTGCCTTTTTGTCCGTATTTTCATATTTTTTTTCAATTAGCCGCCATTGAAATATTTTCTTCCTTTATTTCACCGGAATTAACGGAAACTTGTCCGGAATAATCCTGATAGCCGGAAACGCTCACGGAAATGTCATAGGTGCCGGAGGCGAAAGGCGAATTTTCCGCGTTTGGAAAAAAAGCCATTCCGTCCGCGCCGGTAACAATGGAAACGTCATAATCGGGAGATTTCACCAAACGCACCGCCGCTCCGGACAACGGACCGCCATCTTCGCTTTTGGTAATGTTTGCCAGAAGCGCCGTTACGTTTTTGGGGCTAACCTTGACGTCCAAATTAACGGAAATTCCCGGAGACAAGGAAAATGGCAATGCCTGGCTGCTGCCGATGATTTTATAACTTGAATCAGTCAACGTGAAGTCGTATTGACCGGGACTGATGGGATTAAAATTTTTTTCACCGCCGGAATTGGTGGCGTAATTATTGTTAACCGCGTAAATCGGATCATGGGGAAAATTATAGACGGTGCCGATTTGTTTCCCCCCCCGCAAACGAAAAGCGATGTTTCCGACGCCGCTGCCTAGATAATTTTTTATTCTGATTGTCAATTCCGAATTTCTGTTTTGGTATATATTTATGGAATTCACCGCGTCCGCGATCACGGAAGCGTGTTCATGGATTGGATTGTGGGCCGTAATCGGATAAGGGGGTGACGTAGACACGGTTTCATATCCATTCTTGCTGACGGTAATTTGATATTTTTTAATAGACTGGCTGATTCCTATCAGCATAAGCCGCCCATAATTGTCCGTGCTGTGAGTTTCATCAAATCCGGTGTCGCTGTTCTGGATTCTTATCGCGCTTTGAGGAACAATCGCTCCGCCGCCTTTGTCGCTGGAAACATTAATTACCAACACCCCTTTTCCGGCCGTCGCCTGCTCAATTCCCGCCGGAACAAAACGGGAGCTCAGGGAAACATTGCTTTTTTTATCATTCCAAAAAACAGTTATTTTGACGAATTTGTAATCAATATAATTAACGTCATTCGGACTTCCTCTCAGCGTGCCGTCATAAGGATCGTCGTGATTTTTTATTTGCGTAAAAACATTGAAATTTACTCCGTTTCTGACGACATCTTCATTTTGCCTGAGATTGCCGACCGGATCGCCGGTAGTATGCGCGATATGTTCAAAAGCCAAATTCCTCACGACTTCCATTTTTTCGTTAGCCAAGGCCAGAGCGGTCAGACGATTTTTGGCGTCGGCGATGTGCTGGATGCCTTTGGCGTACAAATTATAAAATGTCAGAGTGATTAAAGAAAAAATAAACAGAAAAAAAAGCGCCTCAATGAGAGTGAATCCGATTTTTGAATTTTTAATTTTATATTTCGCGTTTTTCATTTTATGTTTTCCATTAAACTGTACATCGGCTGGAGCATGGACACGGCGAAAAATCCCACAGCGCCTCCGATCAAAATCATCAGCACCGGCTCAATCACGGAAGAAAGATTTTTGGTAATTTGTTCAACTTCCGCTTCGTAAAATTCAGCCAACTTGGCGAGAACTTCTTCCGTCTTTCCGGTTTCTTCGCCCACCTCCATCATTTGCGGCACCAGAACCGGAAAAATAGACGGGTGTTCTCCCAGTATTTTGCTCAGATTGACGCCTTTTTGCACCTGTTCAATGCTTTGCGCTATCGCCTTTTTGTAATAAAAATTCGTCAAAGTGTTGCCGACAATTTTCAAAGCGTCAATCACGGAAACGCCGCTTCTCAACAACGAGCTGTAAATCCGCGAAAAACGGGCGCAATTCACTTTAATAATGATGTTTTTTACAATCGGCACGTGAATGACCGCGAAACTCATGATTTTTTTTCCGGTTTGAGTCTGAAGAAAAAATCTGAAAAAGAAAAAAATAAAAATAAAGAAAAGCAAAACCAGCCAATGATGATTTCGCAAAAAATCACTGACAGCTATGACAAAAAGAGTTGATTTTGGAAGCGCCACTTTCATATCCGTAAAAACTCCGGTGATTTTGGGCAAGATATAAGTGAGCATTAAAATGCCGATGCCGATCATGGCGGCAATAATCACCGCTGGATAAGTCATGGCTCCCTTGACTTTGCTTATCAATTCATGATCCTTTTCAAGTTGGTTGGCGATTATTTCCATAACCTCCTCCAGATTGCCTCCGACTTCCCCCACTCTCACCATATTGACGAAAAGATCGCTGAAAACGCCGGGATATTTGGCCAGACCCTCGCTTAAGGTTTTTCCGCCCTGCAAATCATCGCCTATTTCTTTCAGAATTTTTTGAAAATTTTTATTTTTAGTCTGTCTGGTCAAATTGTCAATCGCCCGCGAAATTGTAAGTCCGGAAGAAATCATCACGCTCAAGTTGCGGGCAAACATCATTTTTTCCTTGAGAGGGACGCTTTTGAAACGATTGAAAAATTTCACTTCAATAACGATTTTCTTTTCCTGTTTTTCTTTGACGGAAGTCAGTAAAAAACCTTCGGCGCGCAATTGCTGCGCCAGCCATTTTTCGTCCTGGGCTTCCATCTCCCCTCCCTTGGTCCGCCCGTCAAAATTGCGGGCGGTATAGATGTATTTGGCCATAACAATAAAAAAATCGTTTTTAAAATTATTCTTTTGTTACCCGCATAATTTCTTCCAGCGAAGTCAATCCCTGGATCGCCTTGACAAGTCCGTCGTTGAACATAGTCAGCATTCCTTTTTCCCGCGCTTTATTTTCAATTTCCAAAGCCGTCGCTGATTGCGCGATAAGTTTTTTGATATCTTCGTCAATTCCGAGAACTTCATAAATCCCCATCCGCCCCCTATATCCTTCCTTGCCGCACTGCTCGCAACCTTTGGGACGATAAAATTTCATTTCCGTTAATTTGCCGCTTTTGGCCAATCCTTTGATTTGCGGATTATTTTTGATAGTGTCAATGTTTTTTTCCATTCCGTAATTTTCAACGAAGCTTTTTATCTCTTTTTCGCTCAATGTGTATTCCGCCTTGCATTCCTGGCAAAGCCGCCGCACAAGACGCTGGGCGATAATCACGTTTACTGTGGAAGCGACCAAAAACGGTTCAGCTCCCATATCCAAAAGACGCGGCAACGTGCCTGCCGCGCTGTTGGTATGAAGCGTGGACAATACCAGATGGCCGGTCATAGCCGCGTGAAGAGCGATTTCCATTGTTTCATTATCGCGGATTTCGCCCACCATAATAATGTCCGGATCCTGGCGAAGCAACGCCCGCAAGGCCGCCGCGAAAGTCATCCCGATTTTTGGATTGATTTGGGTTTGATTTACCCTGGACATGCGATATTCAATCGGATCTTCCACAGTGCTGATATTCACTTCGGGAGTGTTAAGGATGTCCATTACGGTATAAAGTGTCGTGGTTTTACCCGAACCGGTGGGTCCGGTAACCAAAATCATGCCATTGGGCCTTTTTATTTCCCGGTGCACTGTTTCCAGTCCATGGCCGGACAAACCCATTTTTTCAAGAGTCAGACCTTTGGAAGATTCATCTAAAAGGCGCATAACTATTTTTTCGCCGTCAAACACCGGCAAAATACTCACGCGAAAAGAAAAACGATATCCGTCTTTTTCAATTTTAAAACGTCCGTCCTGAGGCAGGCGATGTTCGTCCAGTTTCAGGTTGGAAAGCACCTTGATGCGCGCCACCAAACCCGGCAAAACTTCCTTGGGCAGCACCATCGCGTCATGCAGAATTCCGTCAATACGGTAACGGACCACGACTTCTTTTTCTTCCGGCTCAATGTGAATATCGCTGGCTGATTGCAAAATAGCGTGTTTAATAAGCGTATCCACAATCCGGATAATCGGCAAACCTTGCGCGACTTTTTCCAGATCTTCTTCCGGTTCTCCTTCTTCCTGAATCACTGTCAAATTTTGGTCAATAATATCTCCGAATTCAGCTTTCAGACTTTTCTCGTATTGTTTAATGATAGTCCTAATGCTTTCTTCGGAAGTCAGGCAGGGAATTATTCTGAGTCCGGTTTTCTTTTTAATAAAATCAATTGTCTGCAAATCTTCCGGATTAAGCATAGCCACTTTTAAATTATTGCCTGACTTTTCAAAAGCAATAATGCTGTATTTTTTGGCAATCGGCTCGGGAACAATTTGTAAAGTTTCCGTTGGAATAGTTTCTTTTTCCAAATTAACGAAAGGAATGCCTAAAATATAAGCTGTCAACTTGCGCAAATCAATTTCGCTAATGAGTTTTTTTTCCAACAACACGTCGCTTAATTTTTTTTTCCGGTTTTCCGCCTCCTGAAACGCGTTTTCAATATCTGTTTTTCCAATCAGATTAGAATCCAGCAAAAAATTTTTTAGTTGTTTGTTTTCCACGCGCATTTATTGTTTGTTTTTTTGTTTTTTTATGCAAGAAAATACGACGATAAGAATCTTCAATCCGCTGGCAAAATTATAACACAAATCAACTCTGCTGGCCAATGCAAAAAGCGGTACCCGCCCGCTTTTTGAAATCGCCTGATAATAAAACCGTTAATTACATCATTCCGCCCATTTCAGGCATGCCGCCATGGTTATGGACTTCTTTCTTTTCCGGCTTGTCAGTTACCACCGCCTCGGTCGTGAGAAGCATAGCCGCCACCGAAACCGCGTTTTCCAATGCGGCGCGCGTAACTTTCAAAGGATCTATGATTCCGGATTTAATCATGTCTTCATGATACACATCCGTTCTGGCGTTGTAGCCGTAATTCACGCTCTTGTTTTCCAAAATTTTATTCAGAACCACTGCCGAATCTTTTTTACCGGTATTTGAAACGATTTGTTTCAGAGGGTCCGCGAGAGCGTTAAGCAACGCTTCATAACCGGCATTGAATTCATGGGATTCGTTTGTTTTTTCTTTATTGTTGGAAAGGGCAAGTCCGGATTTGGCCAATGCCACGCCTCCGCCGGCCACGATTCCTTCTTCCACCGCCGCCCTTGTCGCCGCCAACGCGTCTTCCATTTTATGTTTTATATAAGTCAATTCTGTTTCCGTAGCTGCGCCAACGCGGATAACCGCCACGCCGCCGGAAAGCTTGGCCATTCTCTTTTTTAATTTCTCTTTGTCATAATCGCCGCTCGCGGTTTCAATCTGTTTCTTGATTTGTTCCACGCGGGCGTCTATATCCTTTTCCTTTCCCTTGCCGCCGACAATGGTTGTTTCATCTTTTGTAGCGATAACTTTTTGGGCTCTTCCCAGCATATTGATTTCAACTTTTTCCAGTTTCATTCCTTTTTCTTCGCTTATTACCTGCCCGCCGGTCAAAACCGCGATATCATCCAGCATGGCCTTGCGATTATCGCCATACTCGGGGGCTTTAACAGCCAAAGCGCTGAACACGCCGCGCAGCTTGTTCACAACCAAAGTCGCCAGCGCCTCGCCTTCCACTTCTTCAGCGATAATCATCAGTTCTTTTTTTCCGCTTTGCGCCATTTTTTCCAAAAGCGGCAAAATTTCAGCCACAGTGGAAATTTTTTTGTCTGTCAAAAGAATATAAGGATCTTTCATTTCCGCTTTTTGCGATTCCACGTTTGTTATCATATAAGGAGAAATGTAACCCTTGTCAAAATTCATTCCCTCCACGATTTCTTTGGAAAAACCGAAAGTTTGCGATTCCTCCACTGTAATCACTCCGTCTTTACCGACCTTTTCCATCACTTCGGCAATCAGGTTTCCCATTTCTTGCGATTCGGCGGAAATTGTCGCCACCTGCGCGATTTCTTCTTTGGAACTGATTTTTTTGGAATTTTTTTGAAGAATTTTAATGACATCGCTTTTGGCCAACTCCATTCCGTGGCGTATGCCAACCGGATTAATGCCGGTTTCCACGAATTTGAGACCTTCGCGAACCAACGCTTGCGTAATAATCGTCGCGGTTGTCGTTCCGTCTCCCGCCGCATCATTGGTCTTTTCCGCAACCTCTTTAACAAGTTCCGCGCCCAGATTTTCAAATTTATCTTCCAATTCAATTTCTTTGGCAATGGAAACGCCGTCATTGGTGATGGTCGGCGCGCCAAAACCCTTGTCCAAAATAACATTGCGTCCTTTGGGACCCAACGTAACTTTGACCGTATCGGCCACTTTGTCAATGCCTTGTTTAACTTTCTTGCGCGCTTCCGTCGCGCGTTCTATTTGCTTAGCCATAGCGTATTTTGCCGTATCGCCAAATATCGGACAAATGGCGCGGAAACGCCAAATGGCAATTTAACAATACGACGATTTAACAATTTATTTTTTATCACTAGCACTCTCGTGCTTTGACTGCTAAATTATATTCTATTAAATTATTTTTTCTTGTCAATATGCCCGTTCAGATCTTGAATTCCATGACATCGCCGTCTTGAACAACATATTCCTTGCCCTCTATGCGCAAAAATCCTTTTTCGCGGGACTGAAGCCAGCCGCCCGCTTCCAGCAATTTTTTCCATTGAATAACTTCGGCGCGGATGAATTTTTCTTTAAAATCATTGTGGATAGCCGCGCCTGCCAATGGAGCCGAAGATCCTTTTTTTATCGTCCAGGCGCGCGTTTCATCAGGTCCGGTGGTAAAATAAGTTATGAGACCGAGCAATTCGTACGCTTTTTTTATCAACAAATCAACATTTGATTCCATTCCCAGATCCTTCGCTTCTGCTTCCGACATTTCCATCAACTCTTCTTCAATTTTAACATCCAGTTTGATATGATTTTTCTTTTCCAATTCCGGAGGCAGTTTTTCCCGAACATCCGCAACGTTATAAACATACAGAAAGGGTTTCGCAGTCAAAAGCGGCATTTCACGCATAACCATTTTTACGTTTTCGTTTTCCCAATCCAAATCAGTTTCATTGGCTAATTTTCCCGTCTCTAAAGTTTCGCGTATTTTATCAACAATTTCCAGTTGTTTCCGCGCGTCTGTGTTCGCGTCGCCATGCAAAGCGCCGCGGGCAATTTTTTCCAGCCGCGCTTTTGTTTTTTCCGCCGTTTCCAGATCGGCTAAAATAAGTTCCGTGTTAATGACCTCAATGTCGCCGGCCGGGTCAATTTTGTTATGCACATGCGTAATGTTCGAATTTTGAAAAATCCGCACCACTTCCGCAATAGCGTTGACTTCGCGAATATTGGCCAAAAACTTGTTGCCCAATCCTTCGCCGACCGACGCGCCCTTGACTAATCCGGCAATATCCACAAATTCCACTACTGCCGGAATTACTTTGGCCGATTTTGGCAATTCCGCCAATTTTAAAAGGCGTTCGTCCGGAACTTTTACGATACCGATGTTCGGATCAATGGTGCAGAATGGATAATTATTGATATTGACCGGTGTTTTGGTCAGTGCTTTAAAAAGAGTTGATTTTCCAACATTGGGAAGACCGACAATGCCGATTTTCAGTTGCATAAATTCATTGTATTTTTGCGAATTACGTTTTTAAATTTAACACAATCGGCGGCAATGTTCAACTTTTAAAACCGGCAATTTTAATCGTTAAAAAATATTAGAGTTGTTGCTTTATAAGCTCATTTTCAAAAATCAACAATATGTAGTGTAATTATGAAATTTGAAACACCATATATTGTGGTATGCCTTATTAAGCAACATGTCTATTAATAAAAGCCCCCAAATTTTTGAAATTCAGGGGCAAGTTAAGAACATGGCAAGACTTAAAGCAGCCGCGATGCTTTATCCGCCATTGATGAACGAGCACTTTTTGAAAGATGCAAATAACAAAATTCTGGTTCCTTTATATAGCGACTTATTAAATAAGCCAGTCCATTTGACTGAGCGTCTAAATAAGGCGCATCAATTTGTCCAAGATCTCCGGTAAAAACTATTTTTGTTCCTTCTCCGCAGCGCGTAATAATCGTCTTGATATCCAGAGGTCGAAGGTTTTGCGCCTCATCAACGATAAAATATCTTTTCGGTAAAGTTCGGCCGCGAATGTAAGAAAGTGCTTCTATTTGAACAATTCCTCCTTCAATTAAGTATTGATAGCTCTTGTATTTAGAAGCGTCAATACGATCTTTTAAATGTTTTGGTGTTTTGACTATCACTTCCAGATTGTCAAATATCGGCTGCATCCATGGTTTTAATTTTTCCTCAATATCTCCTGGCAAAAAACCTAAATCATTTCCTCCCAGAGGCACGATTGGCCTGGTTACCAAAACTTGCTCATAAAGCGGATCTTTTTTGGTAGTTTGATGAAGGCCTGAAGCTAAAGCCAAAAGAGTTTTGCCAGAACCGGCATTACCAGTCAGCGCTACGATTTGAATACTTGGACAAGTCAGCGCATCAATAGCGCACATCTGATCCATGTTTTTTGGAAAAATTTCAAAAACAGACCTTTCTCGTGTTTCTTGAAAATTATTTTCTCCAAAAACCCTCCATACATTTGAATTGAAAATTTGATAACGCACAGAAAAAATACCGTCAGAGAGGACTCCTTCTTCTAGAATTCGCCCGTATTTTTGAAATACGGTTGTTTTATCTTTCCAATAGTCTTGAGCAACAACCCCCAGCGCTTCGGCTTTAATTCTTACCGCCGCGTCTTTTGAAATAACAACGACTTTTTTCATTCCTTTGTTTTTCATAAAAAGCGCCAGTGAAATAACATCATTGTCTACGGATTGTTTTTTGAAAACCTTTTTGCCATTGCTTTTTGTCGGATCAACGCGAATGCTTCCGCCTCTGGGAAAAAAAATGCCATTGCCTATTTTTCCTTGATCTCTGAAGGAATCAATAATTTTAAGCGCTTGTCGCGCCGAATAAGGAATTTCTCCATGGCCTTTTTTTAAACTGTCCAGTTCTTCAATTACTTGAATTGGAATGATAACCTCATTATCCTTAAAACTTAAGATGGCCTCAGGATCATGAATTATTACATTTGTGTCCAAAACAAAAGTTTTTCTGCTTTCAATGTCCTTGTTTTTTGTCATTGTCTAATCCTCCTGTTTTTTGAACTGACTTATTTATGTATTCTAATTTTTAAAAATACTAGCCCTTTTTAGATCGCATTTTCTGATGAGATAATAGCAAATGCTTTAAAATAAAGCAACTTTTACTCCATATGGGGCTAATTCCCTGTGGCTTGTTACGTAAGGAATATAAAAATTGACCCCAACACATTGTCATCTTGTCGCGAGGAAGTTTATGTTATGCGCAAATTTTAACGCGGAAAAATTATCGGCATATTCGTCAAAAGCTTCATTTTTTGCTATTATTATTATGAATACTATGAAAATTATTGCTGTCAACAAAAAAGCTACTTTTGATTATGAAATTTTAGACCGCTACGAGGCCGGCTTGGTGCTTTATGGACCGGAAGTAAAATCCATAAAAACCGGCCACATTTCCCTGAAAAACAGTTTTATCGCCCGCAAAGACAGCGAATTTTATCTCATCAATACCAATATTCCTCCTTATCAGCCGGCTGGCAAAATTGCCAACCACAATCCGACGCGCCCGCGCAAAATTCTTCTCAAAAGTTCGGAAATCAAACATTTAATCGGAAAAATAGCCGTGGGGGGCTTGACACTAGTGCCGCTTCGTGTGTATACTAAAAAACGCTTGATTAAACTGGAATTTGCGGTAGGACGGGGCAAGAAGCAATTTGACAAACGCCAGAGTATCGCAAAAAAAGAATTCAAAAGAAAAATGGAAAGAGTTTTAAAAAGTTTTTAGAATCCAATTTCCAATATTTAAAGATATCGGAAATTGGAAACTGGAAATTTCCAGCCAGAAACGGAGACGGGGTTGTTCAGTTTCGACAAATTGTTCCTTAAAACGTTCGCAAGCCGACTATTTCGGTAAAGTCGCAAACTTCCCGAAAAATTATAAGTGCAAACTTATACTCAAAAGTGAAAGCGGCCTTTGCGCGAGCAATGACGCCGGCTTTCGCTCCCGCCTTGGCTTAATTTAACAGCCAGGCCATCGGATTGTTGATTTCTGATAAACAATTTCCGGTGTCAACTATCAGAATAGCCAACCGCGGTTCTTTGGCGGCGGAAGGCGAAGCAATGCCCAAAGAAAGTTGTTTGTTTTTTTGTTTGTTTCAAGGCAAACAACTGCTTTCGGAAAAACCGAAACAATAAACAGACTAATCTTGTAGAAAGCGTTTTAAAAATAATTTGGACATGGGTGCGATTCCCATCAACTCCACACGCGCCAAAAAAACATAATCATTAAAAATCGCTGACATTCGCAGAAAATTTAAATTTCAGCCGCGGAAAGTTGAACTTCCGCGCTATAGAGTCAACGAACACATCCGCTTGCCGCGGGTGATGGTTATTGATGAAAAAGGAAATAATCTGGGAGAAATGAGTAATGTTGAAGCGCTGGCCATAGCGAGAGAAAGACAATTGGATTTGGTGGAAGTGGCCCCCAACGTCCGACCCCCTGTTTGCAAAATCATTGATCACGGAAAATTCCAATACCAGCAATCCAAACAAAAGCGCGCGACCCAAGCCAAGCAGAAAAAAATTGAAGTTAAAAGCATCCGTATTGGCTTCCGCACCGAAAAACATGATTTGGAATTCAAGCGAGCGCAGGTGGAAAAATTTTTAAAAAATGGAGACAAGGTTAAAATAGAAATTATTTTGCACGGACGGGAAAAAGCGCACGCCGACCTGGGGAAAAAGATTTTGAAAAATTTTATTAACGGAATTTCCCTGCCCTTTAAGATAGAGGAGGAAATCAAACGTTTTCCAGGCGGTTTTAATGTTTTAATCGCCCCGCAATAAAAAACAGTAACGAGAAAGATAAATTTTTGATTTGCGTTTTATAAAATCCATAACCATATGCCTAAACTCAAAACCAGAAAATCGGTCGCCAAAAAAGTAAAAATAAGCGGAAAAAAGAAAGTTCTTCGCCGTTACACGAAACAAAACCATTTCAATTCCCGCGAAACCGGAAAATTCAAACGCAAAAAAAGAAGCGACCGGCGGCTGTTTTCCGCCGATGAAAAAAATGTGTTGGCGGCGCTTCCTTACGCCAAATAACATTCATTTTCCGATGATTTCCGCGTGCCGTATTTTACTGATATTGCGGCAGACAACGATTATTTGGTTTATTTTCATCCCAAAAAAAAGAAAAGTGAAAATTAGAATAATAGTTTCATTTTTAAATAAATTAATTTTCAGAACTTTGGCGTTTAGATCAAACGGACCGAAAAATGTCAAAATTCTATCACCGGAATGACTCGCGTTAAACGCGGCGCGGCCGCATCCAAAAGAAGAAAAAAAATAATTAAAATGGCCAAAGGATTTCGATGGCGAAGAAAATCCAATTTTCGCGCCGCCAAAGAAGCCCTTCTTAAGGCCGGCAAATACGCCTATCGCGACCGGCGCAACAAAAAACGGGAGCAACGCGGTCTTTGGATTCTGCGTTTCAACAACGCATTGCGCGAACACGGTTTGAAATACAGCTCCTTTATCAAAACATTAAAAGAAAAAAACATTCAACTGAACCGCAAAGCAATGTCCCAAATGGCCGTTTCGCATCCGGAAATATTTTCAAATTTTATTGAAAAAACAAAGCAGGAATTAAAATAAAATTTCAAATAACTTTAAATCCCCCTCGCGAGGGGATTTTTTTTATCTGTTTTTAGCAATAATTTCTTTGGACAGTTTCCATAAAGCGTAAAAAGGCAGCCAGATCCAAAGCGTCTTTCTGAGCCATTTGTCAAAAAAAACATTCGGATTGGGGCTGATAGCCAAAAGATCGACGATGAGATAAAAAATAAACAAAAAAACAATCCCTAAAATAATCAATGTGGCCATAAACCGAAAAGATCTTTTATTTTTTACAAAATTAACAGCGACTTAAAAAAATCAAAATTACTCGGTTTCTTTGGAGTTTCGGCACTCCTCGCTGTTTGGATCGCATTCATTTCCGTCTTCTGTTTCGCATTCAACGCTTTCTTCTTCGCATCCAACACTCTCTTCTTCTGCTAATGGATTCTCTCTTCGGAATATTTAACCGGATCACTGCAATAGGCGGCGTATTGCGTTTCTAACCGATCTTCGGCGCAAAAATCAACCGAGCAATCCATTTCTCCTTCCGCGCAATCCCACGGATTGCAAGATTCATCCCTTTCCGGATCGCAAAGCGGAATATTAAAAGCTTTTCTTCTCACTACTTGATAGTGCCATACATCTTCATCCGGATTGCCAGTGCATTTTTCTCCTTCCTCGTTTGACGCCGGATCGCATTCCCACACAAAACACCTGCTGATATACGGATCGCAGTCCGCCTGTCCCTCTATAATATAATCCTTTTTAACCATTATCCGCCAATAGGTCAACGCGATTGACCCGGCAATCATTATCCCCAAAACAATGAACAATATTTTTGATTTTTTGTCCATAATTTTTTGTTTTGTTGTGTTTCAACTATAACATACGCAAGCGCCCGATGTCCACGCGATATGATTTCAATATTAGCGCCTATTTTTTTCAGCATTCTTTTCAAAATTAAATATGCTTCCTTGCCGCCGAAAAAAATTATTATCTGATTATTCCCTATGTTTCAGATTTTTTTCTTGTTTGACCGGCAATTCAATGAAAAATTTCGATCCCCTGTTAATCCCATGGCTTTCAGCCCATATCTTTCCGCCATTGGATTTAATTATTGATTTGCCGACATAAAGACCCAATCCGGTCCCGCCGGCAGAAATCCGACTGGTGTTTTTTCCGCGGAAAAATTTGGTGAAAAGATGCGGAATTTCATCCGCCGGAATTCCTATTCCGGTATCGCTAACCGTAATTCTAATGAATTGCCCGTCATTCTCCGATTGTTTTTTTCCGCCGTTCACAAGCTCCGAACGCAAAATCACTCCGCCTTTTAAAGTATATTTAATGGCGTTATCCATTAAGTTGGAAATGACTTCGCGCACTTTGGCGCCATCAACTAAAATTTCCGGCAACGGTTCTTTCGGCGCTTTATATTCTAGTTTTAACTTTTTTTCGCGGGCGCGAAAAACAAAAGCGTCTGCCGTTTCACGGCAAATGTCTTCAATTTTCCAAAGTTGAAACCTGAACTCCATTCGTCCCGATTCAATGCGCGAAATATTCAGAAGATCTTCCACCAGATTCGCGAGCCGCTCGTTGGAAGCATACACTTTGGCAAGCGCTTCCTGCTGGCGCGTTCCCAATTTTCCGTAAGTTCCTTCCATAAGAAGCGACACAAAACCCTTTATGGCGGTCAGGGGCGTGCGCAATTGATGAGAGGCGATGGAAATAAACTCGCTTTTGGCGCTGTCCAATTTTCTTATTTGTTCATTTACTATCGCCAGTCGTTTTGACGTGATTGACAATTCATCCTTTTCCCTCGTCTCTATTTTTACGAATTTCACAAGCATCCACCCTACCCCGCCCGCGAGCAAAAAAGCCGCCCCAGCCAAAATTTGGCTGATTGCCGTTTTCGCGAAAAAAAACATGGAACCGACAAGAATTATCAACACCGCCGCCATTGTTTGAATCGCGAAAATTCTCATATTAAACGCGCAATATTTCATGAATTTATGTTTGAAAAATTATTTTAAAATTTGCGCCAACCGGATAGATTGCAATTCCGATCAAACCGACAAACCGCATCAGCAAAAAACCATTGCGTTAGCGGCAGTTATCCGAAAAAGCGGGACAGATATCATAAATAACATCTTTTTTCTCCACAACGATTCTCCATCCTTTTTTTTCCGCGATTTCTTTGAGATTTTGGTTCGGATTGAAGGCAATTGGATGCTCCACTATTTCCAAAAAACTCGCGTCCGACTCAGTATCCCCGATGCCATATGAATCTTTAAGTGTTAATTTATTTTCATACAAATACTGCTTAACCAAAGCGCCTTTGTGTTTTGTCGGCTCAAAAAGAACTTTTCCCGTATAAACGCCTTTTTTATCAGCTTCATAAACGCTTCCGAAAGCGGCGTCAAATTTCAAATAACTGCGATTATATTCCTCCACGATTTCCGAAGGCGATCCGGAGACCGCGATAACGCAATAGTTTTCTTTTTTTAATTTCCTGATTAATTTCTCGGCGAAAATATATGTCCGCTGTGCGTAAAAAGGAACAACAACCTTGCTGGCTTTGAAAACATCTTCCTGGCGGCAGCCGCGAATATATTGGGCGTATAAATCCACTAGATCTTTGCGATATGTTTCATAGGTGCCTTGATGTTCCATCCAGCGGACGTAAGAATTAACCAGTTTGTTGCGAACTTCGCGCGGAAAAACCTTGAGCCAGGACAATTCGTCAATCAGCTCAAAGTGCAGATTTTTTCTGAATATCGTGCCGTCAACATCAAAAACGGCGATTTTATTTTTTTTCATCGTTATTGCCTCAAAAAAAGTGATTAAAAAACGTGAATTCCGGCTTTTTTCCGAAAAATTATATATCCGGCTTTGTTTTTCTTAAAATAAACTGCGTATCTTTTCAACACGCCTCCAATCAAAATTGCTGCCCCAATTAGACGGATTCTGGATTGTTGATGCCGTCGTCGCACGAAAAAGGCGGCATAAAACATAATTAAACACTAATACTGGCTCTATGTTATCACAAGTTTCTTTAAAATCTGCTTATATTTTACCATAAAGAAAGTTTCAACACAACCGGCGATTCTTAAAAATTAATCATGAATTATAACCGGCGTGCCGATGGGCGCCCATTCATAAACCTTTTGCGCCGGACCGATTCCCAACCGGACGCATCCGTGAGAAACCGGAATACCCAAATGTTTTTCGCCCTCTTTGTATCCACCCGGCCATTCCGGAAGTTCATGAATGCCAAACTTGCCATCAGCGACAATAGCGTTCCAATACGGCATGAAAAGACTGTATCGTTTTGACCATGGACGCGGCGATTTGTTTCTAATCGCGAAAGATCCTTGCGGCGTTTCCATACCTCGCTTGCCCGTGGAAACAAGAAAAGCGTCCAGTGCCCTGCCGTTTTCAAAAATCACCATTGTCTGAATTTTTAAATTAATGTCAATATATTTTCCTTCTTTTATTTTCGCGTTAGTAAATTTTTTCGCTTGTTCAAGACGCTTAACCAGATCTTTTTCCCACTGTTCGGGCAACGGCGGCAACGTCTCAAACGCGGTTTCATAAATTTTGCGATAATTATTTTTTTCCGCTTTATGCTGGACGTAAATTTCAACTGCGTACTTGGCTCCGCGCCGCAAATCGCTTCGCGGCAGCAGTTTGATTTGACTCCCGTCACCGCTGATTTCATGAAACAAATCCGCGGCGGGATTAATCGCGAATTTCACCTTAAAATCTCCCAGCGGCTTGTTGAATTCCGCCATTATAGGATCCTCAATGCCAACCAAAACATCTTTGGCGCCCGATGCCGGAAAAAAATTTTTAATATACGGATAAGGAATTGTTTCAAAAGAAATGCTTTTGGTCTCCCGCACCAACATTATGTTTTTCCCTCCATTAATTTTTATAAAATACGCCTCCCCCGGCCGCCATAATTCGCGCGGAATAATTGAAAGTTTTTTGTTTGAATTTTCCCACTTGAAAAAAACCTCCGTTGCCGGACGGATTTCCGTATTTTTTTCCACTGTTTCTCGAACCATTGGATACGCGAAATTAACCACCAACGGTTCGCGGGGATTTATTTCTTTCGTTTTAGCAAAAGAAATTCCTACTTGAAAAAATTTTGGATAATAAAAAAAGCCGGCTCCAATACCGAAAATACCGGCCACAATAACAATTAAAACAAAAATCTTACTCATAAACAACACAAACAGATGTTTTCATTTATTTTTGAAAGAATAATCATTTCCGCGAATCTTTTTTAATAGTTTAGTTTCTGAAAATACAAATTAACGTCACTTATCCATTTTAACGCCGCCTCGCGGCCGCCAGTCGCCTCGCAATCAGATCCGCATTTCCAAATCACCATTTTCTCGGGAGTATTAAGTTTTTTGTTGGAAACCAGAAATTGAATCCTTTTAGCCACCGTATCCACCGCGTCTTCAGGACTGTCAAAACAGGTATGTTCACCAGTTCCCATGCGCGCTCGCTTCCCGCGATAACCCCAAAAATTATGGCAATCTTGCCCGTTAAGCACCGGCACGCGGCGGCCCCAATTACTTTCTTTTTTGGCAATTGCCACTAAAAAAGCCGCGACAATCTTGTCTTTTTCCGCAATATACGGAACCATTTTTTCAATCGGATATCCTTTGACCAAAGAAAGGATTTCTTTCTCAAATTCTTCCTGTTTTTTATTTTCCGCTTCCTGAAACATTCGGCCAATATACTGCACTTCTTCTTTAATATCCCGGTCAATCGCATCATTAGCGCCCAATATTTGGCTGTCCTGTTTTTGATCAACATTGACAACTAACGGAACATTTTTCGATTTGGCCAACACTCCTTCTCCCAAATAACGGTAAATCAATGTCATGGAAATCATTCCCAGAAGCAAAGCTCCGATTATGGAAGCGTTCCAAATTTTTTGCGGATTCATATGCCACAAACGCAAAACAGACTCTGATTGAAAGTCGTTTTTGAATTTTTCATATCGCTTTAAAAAAGACAGCGCCAATCCGCCGCGACGACTGGGATAATAAGTTAAATAATTTCGCGCGATTCTTTCCGCAACACTATCCATGTGATTGCTCGCCCGATTTACAACCAGACCTCTCTCCAGCCATATCTTTTCCCTAGGAGAAAGATATTTTTTGGAATCCTCGGTAAAAAAAGAAACTGTTCTTTTTCCGCGCGAAAAAAGAACGGGTTTTGTGTTTTTTGATTTATAATTTTGAATGCTTTTTTTGATGTTCGGAATATCGGTAAAACAACTCGTTTTCCGCTTAACCCAGGCGCTGTCCATGAAATACGATCTATTTTTATCTTTTTTCATCAATAAATTGTTTTATCTTTGTATTGTTCCTTTGCTATTATACCGCGATTTCTGTTTTTTGACAAGAATAAATTCAAAAAAAATTATTTTTCCAAGCGGAAAAGCGCATATCCCGCTTTTTCAAGCATTGATTTTTCATCAATAACGCCTTTTTCATCCATCATTCCGCTGTAACCGCTATTGGTTGAAAAAACAACAGGAAAGCGATTTTCCACCGCCCGAAAAGCATTGGCCGCCAAATGTTGAAATGACGCTCTACGACTTTTCAGAAAATTGTCATTGGATAAATTAACCATAAAATCCACGTCTTTATTTTTCGCGTAACCGGCAACCAAATCGCCAAATCCGTTTTCACTGCAAATCGGCGCAATAAAGCGCCAATTATTTATTTCAAAAACAGTTTTTTTTGACATCGGCTTTTTTTGCGTCAAATAAAGATTTTCCGCGAAACGATTAAGGAAGCTGAATTGTTCGGGCAAATATTCGCCAAAAAAAATTAAACGGTTTTTGCAATAATAATCCAGTATCTCCGCACGGGAAGAAATCAACAGGGAACAGTTGTAAATAATCCTCTTTTTTGCCGAATAATCATACACATACCCTCCCAGCAAAAGCGGTTTTTGCGAATTGATTATGAACTTTCTGAGACGAAAAACGTCTGGTTCGTCAAAATTATAAAAAATTTCTCCCAGACCTTCTTTTAAGAAAATATGGCTGACAACCGAACCTTCATTCCAAACCAAAAGATCCGCGTTCCAAAAACTTTCCAGTCCTTTTTGGCTCAAATTAATATAAGCGTTTAATCTTGCTGATTCGTCAATTTCATCAACATCCGGATTAACCGCCAAAACACTCAGAGTTTCAAGCGAAGATTGATTTTTGAAACTCTTAAATCTAAAATAACTGAAAAGGAAGCTAGCAACAAAAACCGCAAACAACAAAAATATAACCGCCAATTCGCCTTTTTTCATTCTCCTTTTTTTGAAAAAAGAAATCGCCAGAGCCGCCCAAACGGCATTAAGAGAAACTATGACAAAAGTGACGGAGAGCTCGCCTCCAATTTCAGCCGCCTGAATAAAATAAGGATAATTAAAAAGTGATTGAGCGGCGTTTCCAAAAGGAAGACCCCACCAACCCTGCGCCCTTGCCCAATCAGCCAAAATCCAAAGAAAAGGAAAGGAGACGGGATTCAAAAAAGGCAATCGACGATTAAGAAAGACATACAAAGGTCCCAAAAAGGCATAGTAGAGAGCGTAAAGCAAAGAAAAAGAAAGCCAAATAATCCAGTGCGAATTTTTAAGCCAGTACATGGACAAAAGATAAACCGTAAAGGAAAATATAAACAAAATCAAAAATCCTTTTGTTTCACTTTTAACGCACGCCAGCGACAAAAAAACCGGGAGCAGAGCGAAAAAAATAAGCGGTCCCCAATGATAATAAATATCCGGCGCCGGCGTAGAAAAAAAATATAAAACGGCGGAAACAATACCCAGCGCCGCCTGAACAGAAAATTTTTCCAAATATTCAGAAATACTATTTTGAAATCTCATGTTTTGAAAAAAAACTTTTAAAAATCCCGAGATGCGGCAAGATCGCCGCCAACATCAGACAAAGAGAAAATATTTGTCCCAAAGAAAGAAAACCGAAAAACAATCCGTTTTGCGAATCCGGCTCGCGCCAAAATTCAATCCAAAAACGAAAAAAACCGTAACCAAACAAGTAAACGGCGAATAGCAAACCATGAATGACAAGCTTTTTGTTATTTCTTAACAGCCAAAGAATCGTAAACAAAACCAGGCCCTCAAAAAAGGCTTCATAAAGCTGCGACGGATGGCGCAAAAAACCAAACGCGTCGGCCGAAAAATACATCCCCCAAAATTTTTCAGTTGCGCGTCCGTAAAGTTCCCCGTTTAAGAAATTGCCTATCCGTCCCCAGAAATATCCCGCCGGAACGGCTGGAACGACAAATTCAGCCAAGCGGTGGAAGCTCATTCTATTGACCCGCGCAAACAAAAATCCGGCGATAACAATTCCGACAAGTCCTCCAAAATAACTCATTCCGTAATAACCGACGAAGTGCCAGTTGCCATTGATGATTTGAATCGGCAACAATGCTTCCCATGGATGCTTCGCGTAATAGGCAAGATCGTAAAAAAAAACATAGCCCAAGCGACCACCGATAAACATCCCCCAAAAAGCGAAAAAAAGAAGGTTTATAACAAAACTTCCCGCCGAATCATAACCAGAAATTTTATAGAAAAAAAATTCTTTTTTTTTGATTCTGTAAATCAAAAGAATGTAAATCGTCAAAAAAGCCAAAACGTACATCAGAGCGTACCATCTTACAGAAATCGGTCCCGCCGCAAAAACAACCGGATCAATGCGTCCAGGTAAATTTTGGTAAAAATGAACTGCGTTTTCCATGGATATTCGCAATTAAACTTTCTCCAACGGCGCGAAAGATATGGAGAATTTCTTAATTCCAAATTTCTTGAAGGCAATCGTGACTTCATCGCCCTGAACGGAAACCACCAAACCCTCGCCAAATTGAAGATGCTTTACCTGATCGCCGTCTTTAAAAACAATTGCCGCGGATTTTGAATTATTTTTTTCCTTTTCATGAATTTTAACTTTTTGATCCGCAATTTCCGGTTCGTGTGTTTTGATTAAACAGGATGGAATGTCTTCCAAAAACCTGGATGGCGGATTGATCTGGGTGGAGCCGAAAATCGTCCGTTCGCGGGTAAACAGCAAATAAACCCTTTCTTTCGCCCGCGTAATTCCAACATACATAAGGCGTCTTTCTTCTTCCATCTCTTGTTCGGAAAGCATGCTGCGGGAATGCGGCAAAATGCCTTCTTCCAGCCCAACAATAAAAACAAACGGAAACTCCAATCCTTTGGCGCTATGCAATGTCATTAAATGAACGACATCCTTTTTCTGGTTGATTTTATCCGTATCAGCAGACAAAGCGGCTTCCTCTAAAAAAGCCGCCAGCGCTTCTGCCGAATTTTTATCGGCGTATTTTTTTGTTACGCTTAAAAGCTCCTGGATATTTTCCCAGCGCGTCTCTCCTTCAGGCGTTCCATCCAGTATTTTTTTTTCATAGCCGCTTTCCCGAAACACTTTACTGATAAAATCAGCCAACAACAAATGCTCTTGAGTTTCTTTCATGCGCTTAATAAAATCGCAAAATTTCAATATAGAATCAATTTTTGAGTTTTGAATTCTGGCCGTCTTATCCGGTTCGGACGGGAATTTTGGATTCGCGCTGATATCCAGCCAGTTATTAATCAAATCTTTTCCATTTTCCTTGGCCAAACTTATCCATTTATTCATTGTTGTTTCCCCAATACCCCTGCACGGTTCGTTAATTATTCTCGCCAGCGCGACAGCATCATCAAAATTATTGATTAAACGCAAATAAGCGACAATATCTTTTACCTCTTTGCGCTGATAAAATTTTACGCCTCCAATAATCCGATAAGGCAATGAACGCCGCAAAAAAAATTCCTCCAAAACGCGCGATTGCGCGTTGGTCCGATAAAGCACCACGCAATCAGAGAAAGAATGCCGCCTTTTGTCCCGATCGCGTCTGAAAATCGCTGGATTATTGCCGCTTGTTATTTTGTAAATTTCCTTCGCCACAAACTCCGCTTCTTCAGCTTCGTCTTTGGCTTCGCAGGAAACAATCAGATGCCCTCCTTGCCGCTGCGTCCAAAGATTTTTGTCTTTGCGGTTGATATTTTTGGAAATTACACCGTAAGCCGCGTCCAGAATTATTTGAGTGGAACGATAGTTTTGTTCCAGTTTCACGACTTTCGCTTCAGGATAATCTTTTTCAAAATTCAAAATATTGCGGATGTCCGCTTGCCGCCAGCCGTAAATTGACTGCCAATCATCTCCCACCACGCACAAATTGCGGTGCTTTTTCGCCAATAAATTGACCAAAACATACTGCGATTGATTGGTATCCTGATATTCGTCCACCAAAATATAACGGAAAATATTTTGATATTTTGACAATATTTCGGGAAATTTTTGGAAAAGATCAACAGTCAGCATGACCAGATCGTCAAAATCAAGACTATTGTTCTCTTTCAGCGATCTTTGATATTCTCCGTAGACTCGCGCGACTGTTTCTTCAAAATATCCGTCAGCTTGGCGGACAAATGCTTCCGAACCGATAAGTTCGTTTTTGGCCTTGCTGATAGCATAAGCAAAAACGCCGAAATTGAATTGTTTTGGATCAATTTCCAATTTTTTGGTAACTTTTTTCAAAAGCGCCGCGGAATCCTGCTCGTCAAAAATACCAAAGGATTTTTTGTAGCCCAATTTATCAATTTCCATCCGCAAAATTCTGACGCAGACAGCGTGAAAAGTTCCGATTATCGGCAATTCATAATCCACGCAGGGAGAGACTGTTCGCAATAATCTCGCAATTCTTTCCTTCATTTCCTGCGCCGCCTTGTTGGTGAAAGTCACCGCCAAAATATTGCGCGAATGAATGCTTTTTTCCGCCACCAAATAAGCCACTCTGTGGACAAGCGTCTTGGTTTTGCCCGAACCGGCTCCGGCAATAATCAAAATCGGCCCCTCCGATTGAGTTACGGCTTCGCGTTGGTTTGGGTTCAGATAATCAAGAATGGGATGATAATTCATATTTTCATTGTAACACATGATTGCGGCAACGCCGCGACTTGCGATTTTTTCAGATTTAGTGTTAAAGTGTACGTATGTCAATTTTCTTGAAAATAATTGAAAAAATTGAATCCAGCCGCTTCTCTCTAACTCTCTGGGGAGCGTCTTTTTTGAGCATTATTTTGGTCCGCCTGTTGATTGAAAACTGGCTGCAAGATTTCCGTTTCAAATCCGGACTCTATATTTTTTACCAATTTACCCACACCTTGCTTTTTTTTCTGTCAGCTTATTTGCTTTTCGTTTTCACTCTTTCTCGTCTGCTAAAAACCAGGTTTCGTTCAGCGGCTAATGTCATGCTGTATGGACACCTGATCATACTCGCTCCCCCGCTTCTTGACCATATTATTTCGAGTGGCAATGGATTTTGGAGTTTTTATAAATTTGATTCCCTGGCCGGATTATTGAAAAGATTCCTGACTTTTTTTGGCGATAAGCCGGATATCGGCATAACTTACGGCGTGCGAATAGAAGTGGCTCTGGCGCTGTTTTTTATTTTTATTTACAGTTTTATAAAAACATACGGGCAAAGAAATTTTGAAACTAAATATCCTGTCATATTCAAAGGCAAGTGTAATTTTTTGGAAAATTACTGTTTATTTAAAAATTTGAAATTAAAAATAGGAAATTCATGCGCAATATTGCTCCAAAAAATATTTCTTTATTCCATATTCGTCACATTGGTTTCTTACGCGATATTCTTTGTCTTGGGCACATTTCCATCTTGGATCGCGATTGCCATTGACGGCTTTACCAAAGGATTTTTCAATGTCACTGAAATAAACACAGCCCAAATGTTTTTGTCGCCGGCTATTTTTTTCTCCCGCGAAATACCGGATATAGTCAGCGCGCTTAATATAAAAATGAGCTTTGTTTACGCTTTATTTTTGACTTTATTGTTAGTCGGAGGAAGCTGGATATTTTTTAAGAAAAAATTTTTAGCAATCGTCAAAAACGCTCGGCCGCCGCAATTATTATATCATAGCGGATTGCTGGCTGTGGGATTGGCGCTGGGAATCAAATTTTCCGGATCTGTTTTAACATTAAGCTTTTTCAACATATTGAGTTTTCTTCTCCTGACAGAAGCCGTGTGGTTGGCTTGGCTGGCATCGGTGGTGGCCAATGACATTCAAGATCAAGAAATCGACGCCATTGCCAACGCCGATCGCCCGTTAATCAAAAAAGTTTTTACCATTGATGAATATAAAACATTAGGCTGGATATTTTTTTTCGGCTCCCTTCTTTTTTCCGCTATTGTAAATTTCAAAGTCGCACTGCTTCTTCTTGTCTATCAAGCGGTAGCCTGGATTTATTCCGGCTGGCCGCTGCGCCTCAAACGTTTCCCGATTATTGCCACTTTTGCCAGCTCCATCGCTTCACTTTTAATACTTTTTTCCGGTTTTATTCTTGTTGCTCCGAATCAGAACATCAGCCAACTTCCCGCCGCCATAATATGGCTTTTAGCAATAAGCTACACGCTTTCCCTGCCGCTTAAAGATTTCAAAGATATCGCAGGCGACAAAAAAGACGGGGTTTATACCATTCCCGTTCTTTTCGGAGAGCAATGGGGAAAAATTATTGTCGGATCAGGCGTTTTTATTTCATACTTGCTCAGTGTCGTTTTACTCAACGAGCCGCGCCTTTTCTGGTGGGCTTTTCTCGGCGGCAGTATTTCTTTTTGGCTCATCAACCAGATGCAAAAACCGTCCGCAAACCGATGGCTGAATTATCGCAATATTTTCTGGTGGATTTTGGGGATCATCTCCGCTTACGGACTGGTCTTGATAAAAATTATTTTTCTTTAGCCGCGAACAAATCCTCAAATTTTTTCCAACCCTCCACATCCAACTCCTGCGCCCTGATTGTCGGCTGAAAACCCAAAGAAATTATTTTTTCTTCCACTTCTTTTTTGTCCAAATGAAAACTGTTAGCCAGATTGTTCGCCAAAGTTTTTCGTTTGGCGCAAAAACCGGCCCGCACTAATCTAAAAAATTTTTTGCTGTTCAATTTTGATTTTTTATTTTTTATTCCGGATATTCTTATTACAGCGCTGTCCACTTCCGGCACCGGATCAAAATTCTCCCGCCCGACATGGAACAAAATATCCGGCCGGGCGTAATATTGGACCGCCACCGACAACACGCTCATTTTTCCCGGCCTAGCTGTGATTCTCTCAGCTACTTCTTTTTGAACCATTAGCGTCATTGCATCCGGAGGACAATCGCTTTCCAGAAACAATCTTATAACAAAAGAGGTTATGTAATACGGGATATTGGAAACAACCTTGTATTTCACTCCCGATGTTTCGCGCGTGATATTTTGGAAAATGCAAATTAAACGGTTCAGATCAATTTTCAGCGCGTCTCCTTCCGCAATTTTTACGTTTTTGCAATTTTTGAATTTTTTCTTCAGCAATATGACCAAATTTTTGTCTATTTCAACCGCTAAAACTTTTTCCGCTTTCTTTGCCAATTCTTCCGTCAAAATACCCCTGCCCGGACCGATTTCCAAAACAAAATCACCTGGCTTCAGGCCGGACGCTTCCGTGATTTTTCTCGCGATATTTTTATCAGTCAAAAAATTTTGTCCCAGTTTTTGCGGCATAAATTTTGAATTTAATTCATGCGGTTCATGATTTTAAAACAGTTAAAAAAATGCGCGTCCTAATTCAACACGCGCTCCACTTTCACGCCAATAACGCCCTGGCTTGGATTGGCAATTTTCTGAAAAGCAGTCTTGTCCAAATCAATGATGCGCTCATTGCCGAACGGACCGTAATCGTTAATCCGCACCACCACTGATTTTCCGTTTTCAGTATTAGTTACTTTTGCATAAGATCCCCGCGGAAGAGTCCGGCTGGCCGCAAAAAGCCCGTTTTTCCAAACATACCATGTCCCTTGCCCCGAATCGGCCTTGCCAAGTTTCATATGCGTTCCCCGGATAATAATCTCATCCATTGGCTCTTTCACGACTTCGTTTTTTAAAAGCTGCCTGGCGATTTCTTTGCCGTTGTGATACACGACTTTGTGCGTCAATTCGCGCTCGCCCTTTTCGCCTTTCTGTTTTATCTTTTTTTCCCGCCAACCCAATTTATCGTCCTCATTCTCAACAGTCTTAAAATCAATGCTTTTTTTTGTTAATTCTTCTTTGATAACCACCCTGGTCACAATGACGCCTGTTTTATTTTTAACCGGCGACAACAAAGGCGGCTCAACTATGTCAAATTCACCCAAAACAAAATTGTTTTCCCAAAGAGCGCTTCCCACGGAAAAAGCCAGCGTGTTTATTTTTATCTTCCGATCGCTCTCTTCAATTTCAACTTCCTTGGAACGTTGAATTATGATATTGGATCCGGAATAAATCTTTGTTTTCAAAGCCGGAAAAATTAAATCGTGTTCGGAAAAATTTATTTTTTGTTCACGCAAAAAATCCTCTGCCGTTTCCGCTTTTGATTTTTGAAAAAATACCGGCGATTCTCCGTCAATAAACTTAATCAGCTTTTCTTGTTCCGCGCCTTTCCAATAATACGGATCCTTTTTTGGCCAAAAAGATAAGACATCGGATGGATATCCGATTGACAAAAAAAACAAGAAAATAAAAATTATTTTTAAGCCCCCTTTTGGCATAAACATTTATTCGCTTTTAAAACGGTACTGGATAGCTTCGGCAATATGCGCCGGCGCGATATTTTCTTCATTTGCCAAATCGGAAATAGTGCGAGCAATTTTAATAATGCGATAATAAGCCCGCGCGCTTAAGCGCATGGTTGAAACCGCCCTGCGAAGAAGTTCCGCTCCGGCATTGTCCAGTTTGCAAAATTCTCTGATTTGCTGGGAATTCATTTCGCTGTTAATCATAATAGGAAGTTTTTGAAAACGTTTCTTTTGGATGGCTCGCGCGGATTCCACCCTCTTTCTGATATCCGCGCTTTTTTCACCAGGAGTTTCTTCTTCAATTTTTTCAAATTTTAACCGCGGAACTTCCACATGAAGATCAATCCTGTCCAAAATCGGCCCGGAAATTCTCCGCTGGTATCTGATAATTTGCGACGGAGCGCAAGAGCAAATTTTTTCCGGATCAGTCGCGTTGCCGCATGGACATGGATTCATGGCCGCAATTAAAATAAACCTGGCCGGAAACTCCAAAGATCCTTTGGCGCGGGAAACCGTAATAACGCCGTCTTCCAGCGGTTGCCGCAAATTTTCCAGAACGCTCCGGGGAAATTCAGCAAATTCATCCAAAAACAACACGCCGCGATGCGCCAGAGATATTTCGCCCGGCTTAGGATAAGTCCCGCCCCCGACAAGCGACACCGAACTCGCGCTGTGATGCGGAGAACGAAAAGGCCGGACAGTGACAATTGCCTCATTTTTCGCCAATTTTCCCGAAACTGAAAATATTTTGGTTATTTCCAAAGCTTCTTCGCAATCAAGTTTTGGCAAAATAGAAGGCACAGTCTTGGCCAAAAGAGTTTTTCCGGAACCTGGCGGACCGCTAAAAATAACGTTGTGCCCTCCCGCCGCCGCTATCTCCAAAGATCTTTTGGCGTGTTCCTGTCCGCGGACATGCGCCATATCTGAAAGCGGTTTGTTTTTTTCAAAAATTTTTTTAATATCCTCGCCCGAATAAGCGTCAATTTTTGACTCTCCCGTCAAATGACTGATCAAGGAATACAGATTTTCCGCCGGAATGACTTTAGTTTTCCGCATCATGCTCGCTTCCGAAGAGTTTTCGCGAGGAACGTAGATTTCCGCGATTCCTTTTTTTTCGGCAAACATCGCGATCGGCAAAACGCCCTGAACGGGGCGAATCCGTCCGTCCAAAGCCAGCTCGCCGACAAAAAGCTTGTCGCCGTGAAAAAAATCTATCTGGCGCGTCGCCAACAAAAACCCGAGCGCCATCGGCAAATCATAGATCGGCGCCATTTTGGGAATATCCGCCGGAGCCAAATTTACGGTAATTCGTCCGCATTGATGAGGCGGACGAAAACCGCTGTTTTTGAGCGCCGAACTGACACGCTCCCTGGATTCTTTAATGGCCGTATCGGGAAGGCCGACAATCGTAAAATTATGAAGTCCCTGACCCAAAACATCCACCTCCACTTCCACCAAATCGCTGTCAAGGCCGATAGTTACGGCAGAAAATATTTTAGAAGGCATGGATTAAAGATTTAAAATATTTAAGAATTATAATTTATGAAACTAAAGAAGCATTAGTTGATGATTGAATTACGTCACTTCGTCCATTTCTTCGTCTTCGTCATATTCGGCGTCCCAAAATTCTTCAGGATTTTTTTCTATTTTCTTTATTTTTTCCTCATTTTCTTTGATTTCTTTTTTCACATCCCGCCAAATAAGTAACACTGCAATAGTGCTTAGTGGCAGTGCTCCAAGGAAAGGAATTATGTCAAGCACTATTAATAGCCAGTAGATGATTCTAGCGCCTAATTTTTTCTTCCAAGCCCCATGGCCCAAAAGAGCAATGAATAGAATAACTTTTAGACTAAACCCTATGATCCATGTAAAATCTCCCAAGTCAGAAAAAATGGCTATTATAAATAAAAATTTAAAAGGTGTTGTGTCTAGTTCCTTAATTCTTTTTTTAAATTCAAATCCTAATTTAGCCGCCCTTAATGGCATTGTTCCCTTTTTACCTTTGAAAACAGACCGGACTGATGATGTGTCCCTTTGTATTTCATCAATCTTATTTTGTGCTGCCTTTAGCGAATTTCTCCATTGCGCATAACTTTCTTCTTTGTTAGCCGTCCGCGCAACATTAGCCGCTATCCGCCCACGCATGATGCGCTGATAGGGAACATTGTTCTGCGCCCATTCCCTTCTTCGATCATCTTGAAGCTGTTTGCGTTTTTCGTAATCGCTTATTGGCATAAAAATGATTTTTGCTTGAAATAAAGCAAACCTTCAGGAAAAATCCCAAAGGCTGACTTTAGGAAAATATCAGTTTTATCCTTCCAACTCTTCAAATTCTTTTTTGGCTTGTTCAATTTCCAGAAGCTGTTTGGGATCCGAAGTGATCACCTGGTCTTCGGTGTAAGAAGACACAACCTTGACGGCCGCATGCTTAAGTCCGGCAAAAAAAATGCCTTCACCGACGCTGCTTTCCAAAAGCAGGAATTTTTCCTGATCAGTCAAGTAAAAAGTTTCCACCAGAATGTCAATGGAAGCCGGCGATTGGCGCAAAAGCAGCTGCATGGAAGAATTGGTGACAATCGGTTTTCCGTATCTTGATCCCATAAAATCATTCACGTCCTGAGTAATGGTCGTAAGTCCGGTGTAATATTTTCGGCAACGCTTGGCAATGCCGAACATGAAAGAAGCCGCGTCTTCATATTGCATCATTACCCATGCTTCGTCAACAACGACTATTCTTTTTTTAAGCTCCGAACGCATTTCGTTCCAAATGAAATGCAGCACGATATACATCGCCACCGGACGCAATTCTTCCTCCAAGTCACGGATGTTAAATACCACCATTTGATTGTCCACTTTCACGTTGGTGGGATGATTGAGAAATCCGGAAAAAATTCCTTCTGTGTATTTGGCCAGCCGCATGGCAAGCGATTCCGCTCCCTCCATATTGGAAAGAACTTCATACAAATCCGACATAGTCGGAAAAGAGTTGGAAGTGAAAGATTGAAAATTGCTCTGGACTGTTATGTCGCGGATGTTGTATGTTTCTCTGATGGCATGATCCAGGATAGAATCTTCTTCCGGAGTCACTGTTCCCAGCATAATATGCAAAAGGCCGATTAGGTTGGCGATATTGTTGCGAATTACTTCTTCCGGATCATCATCTTCTTTGATTTTGGGAAGATCAAAGGGATTTATGCGAAAATGAGAATTAAGCGAAACTTTCACAAAAGTACCTCCCACTTTTTCGCACAAATAATGGTATTCATTTTCAGGATCTATGATAATGATATTTGTTCCCAGCATCATGGAACGAAAAACTTCAAGCTTGACAGTGTAACTTTTGCCCGCGCCGGATTTAGCGAATATCACCATATTGGCGTTTTCCATTTTAAACCGATCAAAAATAATCAGCGAATTGTTGTGCCGATTGATGCCGTAAAGAATTCCATCATTGGATGATAATTCCGCCGAAACAAAAGGAAAAGTAGTGGAAAGAGGAGATGTATTGAGGTTGTTGGCGACATCCAATTCATCGTTTCCCAGTGGCAATGTGGAAGAAAAGCCGTTCTCCGCCCGCATTACCGCCGGCTTGACATACACCAGCTGGGCTTCCAGAATCGCTTCTATTTGCTGGCTGATTTTTCTGGCTTCTTCCAGTGTTTGCCCGTAGACACTTACGTACAAACCGAAACGAAAAAATTTTTCCGTGCCTTGCTGCAATTTGTCCCGCAACTCCTCAATGTCATGAATCGCCGTTTCAAGAATGGGATCGCGAACTTTTCCTCCTTCGCTTTCCAGCTGAATTTGCGATTCCACTCTTGTCGCGTTTTTGCGAAGTTCCTTCAAAACATCGTTTGTGTTGATTGGATGCACAAACATCGCGATATCCATGGAATTGTCCATATTAATAATGGTGGAAAACCAGTTAGTATGAAGAAATCTCGGATAAGCAATAACAAAAAGAGTTTTGACGAAAGTTTCTCCGACATGCAGATAATCAATATTCACCCGCACCGATGCCGGAGCAATAAGATCTTTTATGGTCGCCAAGCCCTGCCGATAAATTCGCTCGTCTTCTAAAACCTCATCCTTCTTGTTTTTATTTTGCCATCCAAACATAATTTTTTTATTTTACCAATTCAATTTTTTCACTATCCCTGATAATCGCGTTATTATAAATGCTCGGGTTGTATGAATTATAAAGAAGTTCAATAATTTCATCCGTCTTGAGCGGAACAATTTTGAGCCCGATGCCTGAAAGGCTGGCGACAATATGATCCACGCGCTGCCATAACTGGCTTTTATACGTTTCAAACAATTCCCGTTTCTGAATAATCGCCTGTTTCGGACGAAGAAGTCCTGATAATTGGCTGAAAATTCCTTTTTCCTTGTTTTCCACCGGCGCGAAAGGCACCGTGATGTAAAAATATTTTGACATAATATTGGAAACTTCCGTGAGGTTGCGGACAAAATTTTTATATTCGGATATTTGCAGCCGCAATAGCTCATTGGTTTGCCTTCTTTCGTGCTCTGAAATAAATTTTAAATACGGCTCAATATTTAGTTTGCGGGAACTGACAATGATTTGCAAGGGAAAATCAAGGGAGTTAAGAAAATTTTGATATTGTCCGATAATCCCGTCTTGCTCTTCCGACGATTTGAGGTCAAAATTAACCGCGGAAACCAAAAGCACAGCGCGCAAAGCGCCGTTTTTAAGCATAATAACGCCATCCTTGATTTCTTCAATATCAACGTATTTTTGGGTGCTCGCGCCCCCGATATTTTTTTTGGAATGCAATGTTTCCATAATTACATTAAAAAAGGAAATTTCTTTTTATGTTTCTTTTTTTCCCGCTCATCGATAAGATTCATGATTTTTCCTCCGCGCCTGCCACCATCCGAATCCAGAAGATCAGCGAAAGATCCGAAATCGTCCGAAGTGTATTTTTTTTCCTCCCCCGAAAAGGATATTTTTGTTTTTTGGATTTTTGCCAAAATTTCCGGCTCTCCAGTTCTCTTCCATATGTAAATTTTCGGCTGAAACAAGAAAATCACGGAATGTCCCACAAATTCAACCATTGATTGTTCATACGGACGATAGAAAGCAAAAGCGCAAAAAATCAAAACTACCGGAATAGCCGCGACAAAAAAAGCGTTGTCTTCCAATGTGTTCCACAATACCAAGAGCGCCGCTCCCATGCCGATCATCCAAAGCAATTGCTTGCCAGTCAAGGGGCCGGCCACTTTGTCTTCAATATTAATAAATTGCGGAACTCCGAATATCATAAATTTTACGCTTTATGAAACGCCAAAAAACGCGGCTATCTGCTTAACTATAACAAGCGCCGCCATGGCAACCAGGATGCCCAAAACGGAAAACCAGATTATTTTTTTGGAAGATTCGGCTTGTTTTTCATTTAAACCCGCTCCGAAATAAGAAATTCCGCCCACCACCAGCATAATGATGGCAAAAATACCGACAATGCCCAAAAGAAATTCCAGAGTATTGAGAGCGATTTGTTTGATAGTAAGAATATTTTGCCCGCTAGGATCGGTAACTTGGCTTGTCCAACCCAAGATAGTGGCTATTTCCTTGAGGAATGAGGGCGCCGCAATCCCGATTGCCAGTCCGATCATGGAAGCGGTAATCGCCTTTTTGGCTGATTTAATTCTTTCTTCGCTGCCAGCCGAGGTAATATACAAAATCGCCCCGATAACAATAAAAACAAGCGAGATTACCACAATCACCCCGCGCAAACTGTTAAGCAAGCTGGTTAGAATATCTTCCACTGTGTCAAATTTTAACGGATTTTCAAATTTTACGGCGTGAGTAGTTGCGCCAGGTGGATTACCGCCGGGTGGCGGATCGCTTCCAAATGTGCCACTCGCACTTAATGTAAACAAAAAACTTATGCTGACAACAAAAAATAATATTTTTTTCATTTTTTTATTACTTACTTTATTTATTCAATTTTTTTGTCTTATTCACAATTTATAAAATCACATCAATTTAATATTACACTTAACACTATTTTTTGACTATAGCCCGCAACATATTTTCTCGTCAGGACAATCCGTACCCCCAATAAGACGCCCATAAGGATCAGGACATGCATTAAAAACACAAGCTCCTTCGCAAACAAAACAAATACCTCCCAGTCCAGGTCCGCACGCATCACCCGGTCCGCTTTGAAACTGACAGCACTCCTCGCCAGATGATGGACATTCGGCGGAATATTTATTGGTATGACTTAGGCACTGTTTAAAACAAGCAGATTTAATTCCCGCTATTTTTCCGCATTCTTCTTTTTTATTGCTGGGAGGCGCTACCGCGATGGATGTGGTGGAATCGGTTCTGCAACTGAATTCATTCCATTTCGTCGCCCCCACGCCAAGATCGGTTTTGGTGCTGATCAAAAACATCGCATAATTGATTATTACCCAAGCGCCCAAAATAATGGCAAAACCCGCCAAAGATTTCCAGATCACGCTTTTGGCCAGATTTATCATATTTTGATTGCCGGCGCTCAAAATATAAATTATGCCGCCGATCACCAGCGTCGTGATAGCCACAAACGTCAAAATTTTTCTTCCGTAATCAATAATCCGATAAATGCCTATTATTAAATGGCAAAGCGTGCATGGTTTTTGCTCCTCCGCGGTGCCGATATACCGTCCGCAGGGCACAATGCCTCCGGACCCCTGACTTCCGTTAGCAGAAAAGATGCCTACTCCAAAAAATAACAAAAAAGTTAATATTACCAAAAAAAACACTTTATTTTCTGCTTTTATGTATTTCATAAATAATCATCATTTAAAAAATTTTTGCAAATTTTGTTTATTTTTGATAAAAATGATTTCATCTCATTGTTTGCGAAACACGAACAGCCGCCAGTTTTAAAGCTTCATAAGCGGTTGTGTCTCCCCGATTTATTGAATCAATCATTTCTTTTAAAACATGCTCCGCCGCTTCCGGATTTTTCTGATGCCAGCTTTTGGCGGTTAAATTTCCAAAAGCAAAAGGATTGAGAATCGGATCGGTTTTTTGCTTTTCTATTATATCACGCCTTGCCGCCGGCCTTTTGGTCATTTTAAGATATTCATCGGCCGGATCGGATTTTAGAGGAAAGGTTTTGAAAGTGCCGGCAATGCCGTTGATAAGCGTTATCTGCCCGCCATTTTTCATCGCCAAATAACGCAAAAATTGCCAGGATTCATGTATGCGCGTTTTGTTTTTGTCATATGCTATTTTGCTTTGCGCGGCTTTTTGTTGCGGATCGGCGGAAGAAATTTTATTTTTGGAAACCGCGAACCCCCAATAATTGGCGAAGTTCACAGGATTATGAATGTCAATTTGCGGAACGGGAGCGACCGCGAAATTCAGTTTGGAATTTTTGTTTTTAATGGTTTCGTAATGCCAGGAATAATTGATCATCATCGCCGTTTTTCCTTCGTAAAAAGAATCAATGGAATAATGCATTCGCGGATTCCAACTATAAAGAGAGTTATTTGATTGGGCGAAAGCAGTATAATATTTGAGCGCGCTTTCTCCGGCATTGACAGTTTCATTTCCGATGTTTATCGGCCTGTCAAAAATGGCTTCTGTCCGTTCCTGATTAACCATTTGCGTTCCGTTCTGAAACATGAGCAAACCCAAAATATCCGTGGCGCGGTTGATATTGTAGGCCGTGCCCAGCGCCGCCCCCGACTGAATAAACTCTCCATACGAATCCACTCTATTCAGACGATACACGGCATCATTAAAATCTTCCCATGTTTTCGGCGGAGAAGTGATGCCGGCGGCGTTAAACATGTCTTTGTTGTAATAAAGAGCCAGCGAATCAACGGAAAGCGGAATACCGTATATTTTTCCCTTTTCCAAAAAATCGCCGACTGCCACATCCACAAAAGTATTGCGGAATTCATATTCCTTGATGATTGCTTCGGGCGCCGGCTCTATTTTGTCCTGAAAGGAAGGCGTCCAAGTGTTGTTAATCAGAAAAATATCCGGCCCCTGTCCCGTGGCCAGCGCGTTGATTAGATCGTTTTTATAGGCATCCACCGTAAATTTGCGGTATTTTATTTCTCTGACATAAGGATTGATCATTTTATAATCGCCGATAATCCTGTCAAAAACATCCCCGCTGTCAAAAGGCCCCCAGATCTCCAAATCAACCTTATACGCGACAGACGATTGTTTCAAACATCCCGAAAAAAGAAACATTGCAATAATCAAAAAAAACGCGAGTAACGGCTGAATTTTTATTTTTTTTATTTTTATTTTCATTTCTGTTTGTACCGAACAAATATAATAAAGAATTACAAAGAAGTCACTTGATCGCCAAAAAAGCATTGTGGAAATCGCCGGCCACGACTTCCTTTTCAATGGAAAAACCTTGCGCCTGAATCAAATCAATCAGCGATTCCCGGGATATTCTTATGTCCGCCGACGGACCAACGGAACTCTCTTTTTTGTTCCATTCCACAATCAACGCCCTGCCGCCCCGCTTAAGCACGCGATAAGCTTCTTTCAAAATAATATCTTTGTCTTTATTCTGAAAAAGCATGTCTTTGACAATCACCATATCCGCGCTTTCCCGCTCCAGTTTTGATCCTTCGTTTTTTTCCAGATTAACCCGCCGCGCGACAACATTCGCGAGTCCCTCTTTTTTCGCGCGGCTCTGCACCGATTCCAGCGCCTGCGGCAAGATATCAAGCGCGTAAAGCTTTCCTTTACTGATTTTTTTAGCCATTGGAATGGAAAAATAACCGCTGCCGCAACCAAAATCAGCCGCGACGCTTTCAGGGTTTATTTCAATTTGATTTAAGACGGATTCCGGATCAATAAATTGAACCGCAAAACTTTTTTCCTCGCGCATAAAAAATAATCAGCCCTTTTCATTAAACTAATTCTATTTTACAATAAAATCTGAAATGTGGCAAATTTGAATCGCGAAACAAATTATCCGATTTTGGCAAAATGGCATTTTGTTGCAAATTGCGTGAAAAACAAAAATCCGCAAACAGAAAAAATGATGTTTTTTCGCGATTATAGCAATGGAGGGTTGGCAGAGCGGTTTAATGCGCCGCACTCGAAATGCGGTTGGGGAGAAATCCCCTCACAGGTTCAAATCCTGTACCCTCCGCCAGTTGGGAAATGAAAGCATTGGCTCGCCCGCTACGCGGGCTCGCCAGCCTATTTTAGGCGCAAATTGGAATTTTTTATCTTTGCCCCGCTACTGCGGGTCTGGCCAAAAGCGGACTTCCCTTATTTTTAATAACAAAGTTGAAAAATTGATTGCTTTCATTATATTTGTTAGTATAATACTGATGATATGCATACACCATCATATTAATACTATCATTTTATGGAAGAAAAGCAAATGAATAAAAAGGACAAATCCATCGGCGAAAAAATCAAAGCGTGGAGAAAAAAGAAAGAGATTACTCAAGACGCTTTAGCTAAAAAGGCGGATATTCCATATACGACTTTAGCCAAGATAGAAAGTGATGTTATTAAAAATCCCTCCTTGCAGACAATAACGAAAATTGCGGATGGTTTAGGGGTTACCATTGATGATTTAATAAAGATTTAATTATGCCTAGAATTAACGAAGCAACGGACACAGATCTGAAAATAATTGAAGACCTAAAAAAACTCGGCTGGAAAGTCGGCGATACTTTGTTGTACCAACAAGAATATTCACTTACACCAGAACAACAAAAGCTATTTGAAGGTCGAGAAAGTGTAAAACCGGACATTACGCTATTGGATTTGAATCATAATATTGTTGCTATTTTTGAGAATAAATTTGAAGACGAGAAAAAGGCGCTAACAAAACTTCGTACACTTTACGCTTCAGTTTTAAAACCTCGTTTTTTGTATGCTTGTTCTCCGGAGCGAACCCTTTTTTATGACACCGAATGGAAAGGGCTTGAAGCGGGAGAATTTCGCCAAGTCAACAGCTTGATGACACTTGAAGAAATGCAACTTAAAATCGAGCAGGCAAGAAAAATAAATCTTGATCGAGTAATCACGATTGATAAAGGTATTGCGGGTGGAATAAATCCAAGCTGTGGTAAAGAAACCTATTATCAAACCGAATGTATTCAAGCGCTTATTCAAAAATACAAAGAGGGTAAACAAAAAATGCTTGTTCATATGGCAACTGGTCTTGGAAAGACAAGAACAATGGCTGCTTTCACAAAAGCACTATTTGAATACAACATGGCAAAGCGTGTTTTGTTTGTGGTTGATAGAGTTATGCTTGCCGAGCAAGTTATCAACGACGGGTTTTCACTTATTAGTAAGGAATACTCTGCTATCCGTATTACTTCGGGCAATTACAAACAATACAAAAACACACAAATTCATGTCGTCGTTATTGACACGCTAGAGAATATTTATCAAAACATTCCAAACAGTTTTTATGATTTGATTATTGTTGATGAATGTCACCGATCTATCAATATTAATCGCAAATTGATTTTTGATCATTTCTTGTGCCCTCGTGTTGGATTGACCGCCACTCCAAGAACGGCGGTTGCTAAAAAAGGTAAAGAAATTCCAGATGAAGATTTGGCGATTTTGGATACTTATCGGCTTTTTGGCTGTGAAACCGGCGAGCCAGATTATCAATTTGACCTTACGCGTGGCATTGATGAGGGTTTTTTGGCTCCCTATCAAGTTTTATCCATTGAAACAGAACTTACCAAAACAGCGCGAGAGGTTGGCATAAATTTTGATCACTACTTTGATTTGAAAACCGAAGAATTGGTTAAGCTGGATCAAGAAAAAAAGATAAAACTAGAACAACTAAATAGAAAATTTATCGCTTGGGATAATTGCTTAAGAATTGCAGAAGAACTGAAAGCCAATACAGAATATGGCGAGAAGGTAATTTTGTTTGGCGTCAGCCAAGCTCATGCCGTTCAACTCGTCAAAGCAATCAATCAAGTATTTAAAACAAGCGAGGATGAATTATCACCACGCTATGCAGAAGCTATTATTTCAGAAAACGACGAGCTTAACGCAACGTTTAAAAAATGGTTCAAAGATCAAAATCATAAGCCGTTTATCGCTGTTTCTGTGGATATTATGAGTACCGGCGTTGATATTCCTTGCGTTCGCTATATTGCTTTTGCCAATCTTACAAAATCAGTCGGAAAGTATATTCAAATGCTCGGGCGTGGAACTCGTCTTGATCCGAAAACTGGAAAATTCAGTTTTAAAGTTTTGGATTTTGTTGGTCTGTGCAAAAAAATGGAAGATAACGGCAAGGGCACTGTAAAGGAAAACAAAAAAGTTGTAACAGGAATACAAACTGGAGGCAGTGGAGGCGGAGGGGGTGGGGTAAATCCAGGTATAATTGACAATCCAGATCCCGCGCACCTTATTCAGAGGGTTTACCTTCACGGCGACAGCATAAAAGTAATAGACAATATCCCTATTGAAAAAGCCAAAGAAATTTTTGAAGAAGAGATCACTAAGGATAAAGCTCCGGAAATCGTAGAGATTAAAGAGAAAGTTAAATCGAATGAAAATTACGAGCCAAGCGAGCAAGAAATTGACGAGATTAAAAATTGGTCGCGCAACCCAAACGTTTATCTTGATGAGGGACAATTGCAAAAAGCCTACGATTTTGAACAGGGATCAATTTGGGACTTTTTTTTACACGCTTTAAAAATCAAAAAAATTCCTACTCCGAAAGAACGAGTTGAAAGAGGTTTTGATTCATACATCAAGACATATAATTTCAACGACAAGCAAATTCAAATCTTGCGCGACATGAAAGATATTGTTTCGGCAAACATAGCCGAGAAAAAACGCATTTCACCGCAAGAAGTATTTAATAATCCGGTGTTTATAAGAATTATTGGCGCGGATTATGAAGAAGTAAATCAGGTTTTTGATAACCGCTTTCCTCAAGTTTATGAGGAATTACAATCAACATTTAAGGTATAAGTTATGGGCAGATCAACAACACATTACGCAGATAGCGAAACAAATAATATTCTAAAAAGGCTTCACAATAAGCTTCGTCCTGCCGGCACGCCGGTTATGCGTGTTGAATATATTATTGAGCTCTGTTTACTTCGCATTTTCGAAGCCAAACTCAAACAAGACGAATCATTCAAGCCGCTGCGCGAGCTTTTCTCGGGTGAAAATTATCGCCTGCTTTTTTCGCATTTGCTTTCTTTGAACGGTGAGCAAATTTTATCAGAACTCAATAAAAATATTTTTCCGTTTTACTCCACCATTCTTTCCAAAGCGCGAACAGTCGTCATCGGAAATCTACCCAAAAAAATGCAAGATCAGTTGGTTTTAATGGAAGAAGTTTTTGCCAATTCCAACTTTACCAATAATGTCAAAGGCGGAGTGATCGCTGAAGTAATCGGCATGGTAAACGAAATTGACGAAAAATATATTTTAAAAACTGATTTACTCGGCGATGCGATTGAATCCGCTCTTTCTGAAACCGGCGGAACAAAAGATTTGGGACTTTACCGAACGCCAGACCATATTCGCCAAATGATGGTTGAGATGGTTGACCCGGATTTTACGGACACGATTTTTGATCCCGCTTGCGGTACGGCTGGTTTTCTTTTTGATGCGTATGATTATGTGATAGAAAAAGCGCGCCAAACAAGGCAATTTCCTGCCGAAAATATCGCCAATATGTTTTATCGCACCGGAATTGGTGGAATTGAATATGCGGGAATGATTCGCAAAATGGCGGCGGTGAATATGTATATTCGCGGACTTAATCCGCACAACATTGATCAAGGCGACAGTCTCAAAATGTACGATCCGTCCAGAGACGGCGGAAGCAAAAGCGTGGTAATTGCCAATCCCCCTTTTGGTGCTGAGAGAGACCAGCCGGCATATCCAAATGTTTGGGAAGAATACTCCAAGGAATCGGAAACGACGATTTTGTTCGTAAAACTTATGTTTGATTTACTCAAAGATAAGGGGCGTTGTGCCGTAGTTGTTTCCGAGGGCTTTTTAACTTGGGGGCAAAATAGCGCTTGCGCGCTTCGTAAAATACTTCTGAATGAAACCAATCTGCGAGCAGTTATCTCACTTCCGCAAGGCGTGTTTGTGAGCAAGAGCGGGCAAGGAGCCAAAACTTCGATTTTATATTTTGAAAAAGGTGAACCGACAGATTTTGTTTGGTATTACAAAATAGAAAATGACGGCTTTAGTATGGGAACCAACAGAAAACCGATTGAAAGCAGTCAAATTCCTGAACTCTTAAAACTATTTGCAGAAGTTAAGCAAAGTAAAAAGCCACAAGACACCAAACACAGTTTTTGCATTTCCAAAGAACAGATCGAAACCCTTGATCCGCGCATTGCCGAGCGAATAAAAAAAGAGGTTAGCGAAAAAACCAAAGAGAAAAACGCTAAAAAACGAGAAAAACTTATTGAACAATTAGATAAAAAACTGGAAAGCAAAAAAATCAGCAAGGAAATGTATGACGAGAAATTGTGGCAGTTTGACAATATCGTGGAAGGACAAATTGACAACGAAGTTGCCAAAGCCATTGAAAAAGCGCATAGCTACCATTTTAACTTGCAAAACTATCGCAGTAATTTAAGCATTGAGCAGATCAAGGATTGGCAAGAAACACTAAAAGGTGTGGAAATAAAAAACGGCTCAAAAATTGATAAACGCTATCAAGAATTACAAAAAGCTGAACCAAAAACCGTTTTACAAATCCTCGCTTCTTTTAATCCCAAAGACGCTTTGCAAATGGATATTGCAAGGGAATTTCTGAGTAAATTGGAGAAAAATGCTTTAGAAGGAGATGAAAAACTTGCCAAGCTTTTTGAGATTTTGAAAGAAACAAAGCAATTTACATTTGAACCGTTGAGCACATTTTTGATTGATTTGTCGGATGAAAGAAAAATTGAAATTGAAGATGAAAAAATATATTGCGAGCCAACAATCTCAACAAAAACAAATACTATTTCTACAAACAACGAATGTTTGGGGGTAGAGCTAAAAGTCAAAAAACGACTTCTTATTCAAAAAGATGATCTTGTTATTGGGAAAATGCATACTCAGAATGGCTCGTTTGCGATTTCCGATAAAAATTATGTTTCAACGGGTACTTTTGTTCCGTTTAGGATTGACGATACAAAAATCAATCCTGACTATTTGTTGATTTTTTTAAAACCGGCTTTTGCGAAACTGGGCATTGAAGATTCAACCGGTCGCGAAACCTATAAAACCGAAGAAATTTTAGCATTACAAATTCCCCTCCCGCCGCTTGAAGTCCAAAACGAAATCGTGGAAAAAATCGAAAAGCAAAAGCAGATTATTGATGGAGCGGAGAGGATTGAAGATAATTTTTCAATTAGTAGTCATTCGTTTATCGGTGAAAAAAAGTTTTTTAAAAATATTGTTGAATCAACCCAAATTGGCTTAGTAAAAACAAAAGAGGAAACAGACAAGGGAGATGTTGAATATATCAAAATGAACAATATTCAGTCAGGTTTTATTGAGCAAGCAAGTATTGTTACGATTGAAGCTAGTAATGAAGAAATAGACAAATTTAAACTGGACGATAATGACCTTCTGTTTAATACACGTAACAGCTTTGAATTAGTAGGAAAAACGGCAATATTTAAGAAAAATAATGAAAGACCGGTTTTGTTTAATCACATGTTGATGAGAATCAAAACAAAACCTGAAATATTGCCCGATTATTTGAATTATTGTTTTTTGTCTGATTATGTTTCCGATCAGCTAAATGGAATAAAAAAAGCCTCAACAAATATTGCAGCGATCTATGAAAAAGATCTAAAAAACATATTTTTTCTAATTCCACCCCTCGAAACCCAACACCAAATCGTGGAGAAACTAGACAAGCAAATGCAGGCGCTGGAAGGCGTGCGACTGCTTAAATCCGAAGCCCAAAAGCGAATTGAGGAAATTTTAGCGGGCGTGTGGGGAGAGTAATTTATCCGCTTTATTATGAATACAGATTTTCTAAAAAGCGATGAATACAAAAAGATATTTCTATTCCACGAAACAATCGCGGACAGAATAATCTCGCGCGAAAGTGGCTGGCTTGAGTTTAAAGAATCATTTAACTGGAACTCAAAAGATAAATACTCAGTTTTTACCCCAAATACTTTTTTGTCAAAGAAAAAAGAAATAGATAATTCTTTAAAATAGTTTTGAAATGTATTTACTTTTTTCCAAATATTTTTCAGCCAGTTTAATATAATCGGGGTTTATTTCAAACCCTACATAAAATTGGCCTAACTCCTTAGCTGCCACGCAATCAGAGCCAGTGCCAACAAATGGCACCAACACAACTCCGTCTTTTTTCGGCATCGCGGACATTACTAATTTTCGCGACAATTCAATAGGTTTTTGTGTCGGGTGTTTGACTATGTCATGTTTAGCATGATTTTTTAATTCTCTTGGTTCAAAAACTTGATCTTTGCAAGTTTTACAAATAAACCATCTTTCATTCATTCCCGCCCCGCCAGCCAAAGCTGGTATTTTTATTACATCGCGAGGCAAGGCCCCGCCGGCATGAGCGTTATAAACCGTTTCTTTTCCGCTACTGCTGAATCTTCCAGCAGTTCCTTTTCTGATTTTTCCGGCGGCTCCATTCAAAAAACCTTCGGTGTATGGCTCTCTGACATCATCTTTATTAAAAATTGGTTTATCTTTCCACGCACAGATAATTGATTCATGGCTTCTTTGCCAAAAATTTAACGAAGCGACATTTTTGTTCGTGTAATGCCAAATAAACCAGCGTTTATTGATAGGAATTTCTACTGATAAATAAGCAAGTATCTCACTGAATCCATAAATAAACATTGTCCCCGTTGGCTTCATTACGCGAATTGATTCATTTATCCATTCTTTACACCAAACAATATATTCTTTCAATTCGCGCTTATCTATATTGTTTCCGAAATCTTTTCCTATATTATATGGCGGATCAACAACAACTACATCGCAACTTTCATTTGGCAACTTTTTTAATTCTTCTGCGGCATCGCCTAAAATAATCTTATTTAATGGGAGTGTTTTATTTCTTTTTATTTCCTTGCTCTTGAAAAGTTTTTCCGCCTGTAAATTTTCCTCGTTCCTTATTACATCAATAACAATGCCTTGTATTGCTAGCTCTCTGTCTCTTTTTATAATAATCGGTTCAATAGTTTTATTCGCTGGTTGTAATCTTATATATTTTTTCCTTATAAAATTTTTTTAATGTTGCCTTATAGTTATCCACGAGCGCAACAACTTTTTGTCCGTTTTCGGCAGTGGCTTGCTGTTTTACCAAAACCAAATCGCCGTCATTTATATTTTCATCAATCACACTGTCACCAACTACTCGCAGAGCATAAAATTCACCTATGCGCGATACTTTGCTTTTTGGCACGGCGATCATCTCTTTGTTTTGTATCGCCTCAATAGGTTGACCAGCGGCAATTAAACCAAACAGTGGAATATTAACCATTTTTTCTTTTTCGTAAATATCGATTGATCTTGATCTATTATCTTGTTTTCCTATGAACCCCAAATCTTGCAACTTTTTAACATGAAAATGGGCGGTAGAAACAGATGCGAGTTTAAATTTTTTGCGTATTTCCTCCAAAGAGGGCGCATATCCTTTCTTGTTGTGATACAAGGATATAAAGTCTAAAACTTGTTTTTGTCTTTTTGTAAGCATAGAGTTTGACCTTATTTTATCTTAACTCTATGCTAATAACATAATAGAAAGAAAATAGAAAGTCAAAAGCTTATTTAGCAATGCAAATTAAACAAATACTTCAGCTCATGCCCGATGAATCAGAATAGAGACAGTCAAAGATTCTTTTTTAACAACTCCGCCGCTATTTTCGGATTGGCTTTTCCTTTAGTCGCCGCCATCGCCTGGCCCACCAGGAATTGCAAAGCGTTTTGCTTGCCTTGTTTGTAATCCTCCGCCGATTTGGGATTTTTGCCGATTATTTCCCGGATGATTTTTTCCAGCTCTCTCTCGTCGTTTATTTGCGAAAGGTTTTTTTCCCTGACAATGCGCGACGGATTGCCGCCGGTTCCGTACATTTCAGCCAGCAAAGATTGCGCCGCGCTGGAATTGATTTTGCCATCGGCTAAAATTCCGATAAACTCGGCATAATTTTCCGGAGTAATCTTAATTTCAGAAATTTTTTGTTTTCGTTCAACCAGATGTTTTTTGAGTTCGCTGGACATATAATTAGCGATTAGTTTCACGCATTTTTCCCGAACAGCCGCAATTTCCCCGCTTTTTATTTTTTCATCCAATTCGGAAATAACGTTTTCAAAATATTCCGACAAATCACGCTCGCTTGTTATAATTTCAATATTCTCTTCCGACAAACCGTATTGTTCTTTTAATCTTGCTTTTTTGGCATCCGGCAATTCCGGAACATCCAGCGCCAGCTTGGCAAAATATTCCTCTGAAAATTCCAGCGGCGGAATATCCGGCTCCGGAAAATAGCGATAATCGTGCGCCGATTCCTTGATTCTCTGCGAAACCGTAATGTCGCGCCGGCTGTCGTATCCGCGCGTTTCCTGCGTTATTTTTCCGCCTTTTTCCAAAATTTCAGTCTGCCGCTTGATTTCATAATCAATGGCTTTTTCCACGAATTTAAAAGAGTTTATATTTTTCACTTCCACTTTTGTGCCGTTTAGTTTATCCTCGCCATCCCTGTAGAGCGATAAATTGACTTCGCAACGCATATGCCCTTTTTCCATGTCGGCGTCTGAAATTTCCAGATACCGGCAAATCTGCTGAAGTTTCTGGCAAAAAAGGCGCGCTTCCGCTCCCGATTCAATGTCTGGCTCGGTCACCAATTCCATCAGTGGCACGCCGGCGCGGTTAAAATCCACCAGGGAATAATCCGCGTTCTTGGCATGCATCAGTTTTCCGGTGTCTTCTTCCAGGTGTATTCTAATTATGCCTATTTTTTTAGAAGACTGGGATTTGAAACTCGGGATTTTCATCATACCGTCAAGGCACAGCGGCTGATCATACTGCGAAATTTGATATCCTTTTGGAATATCCGGATAAAAATAATTTTTGCGGTCAAATTTGGAATTTTTTGCCAGATTGCAATTCAAAGCCAGGCCAGCCAGCTGCACAAATTCAATAGCTTTTCGGTTGGGTACCGGCAAAGCTCCGGGTTGTCCGGTGCAAACCGGACAAATATGAATGTTCGGCGTTTTTTCCAGTCCCATTCCGTTTCGGCAGCAACAAAACATCTTGGACTCGTTTTTGAGTTCAATGTGCGCTTCTATCCCGATTGTCGCTTTATATTTGCTCATACATTTCCTGCCCCGCGATTCGCCCCGGCGGCATACGCGAAACGCCGATGGCGAAAATTTTTTGCGATAAATTTAAAATTTAACAACTGGCGCGCGAGACATTAAAAAAATTCAGTGAAAATTTTTTCAAAAGTTTCGCTATTTGGCATTTTACATTCGCGTTTTTTGCTATCTGTCGTCTCCTTCTCCGTTTAACTTACCCCGCTCCAATCTGTCACACAGTTTTTTAATGTTGTTCTCGGCGATCTCATTAAGAGACGCGTTCAATTCCGTCGCCAGCTGGGAAACATACCAAAGCACGTCGCCCAATTCCTTTTTAATCGCTTTCTTTGTTTCCGGATCAATGATTCCATTTTTGTCGCGGATGACTTTTTTGATTTTTTCCGCCACTTCGCCGGCTTCTCCCGCCAATCCCAGAGTCGGATAAACAAAATTTTTTCCGGCTCGCGGATATTTAACGGTTATTCGCGATTTTTTCTGATATTCTTCAAAATTCATTTTATCGTAAAGTTTCCGGCCGCTGAAAAAAACGCGGAAACTTTATTTAACGCTTGATTTTATCTCCGCCCGATTTTATCAAAATTATGGCGGCATTGCATTTTTTTATTTTATCACAAAAAAACAAAAAATAAAGCCGCCCGATTTTCAGGCGGCTTGCGCGGTTGTTTTAAATTTTTCTGTTGGGAAAATAATCGCCGGACAAACGAACGCCGATCTCGCGCCCGCAATAACGACTGCCTTCTCCGCAAATGCCGGTTTGGCGGCAGGGCGGATCAAAAATAGCCAGCAGCGGAGAGTTTTTGCCTTTTTCTTTGGCAATAGCCAAACGAAAGGACCTGCTCAGGTGATAGATTTCTTCTTGCGCCAGCCAACAGGACCGCTTGCCCTGCTCATGCAAAAAAGCGTTGAAAGAAGCACGTTTTTTGTATTTTACAGTCGCTCCGTAGGGAGCCAGACACATCGCCAATGTTTCTGGAACTTCTCTGGAAAGATTTATCCATTTTCGCATCAAAATTTCCGCTTGCTTTTCCATACCGAGTTCGCTTATTATCGGCGGCATATAAAAACCGCCGGTAAATTTGGCGCTTCCTCTGCCAATCGTTCTATGTCTTTGATCCTGTCCCATCGTGGCCACTGACGTTTCAATTTCCATTTCCGCGCCGCTTGCCGAATTGTCCATCATTTCCGGACTAAAATGCAGCTTATCCAGCGGGTGTTTCATGCCAGCGGCGGCAAAAACAAAATTACTTTCCCCGCTTATTTTCATTTTTTTCAGGCGAGGTTTTCTGGCTATCGGAATAAGTTTGACGCGCGGAATTTTTATTGACCACTTATGGTCTTTTCTTCTGTTTTTTTTGAATAAAAACGAAAGTTGCGGAAATTTTTCCAAAACCAGGCGCGCCATTTCGCCAGTCGCGTATTTCATCGCCGGCGTCCAAGCAGTTTCATAAAGAGCCGCCAGGGCCGTCAGATTAAGCGTGTGCAGAAATCCGGTCGGAAAAATCGTCGGAATAAAAACCCTCATTTGTTCCTGGGCGATTTTCAAAGCATTATCTTTGTGTCCCTTAAAACCCTTTCTTTTCAGTTCCGCCGAAACTTCTGCCGGAACTTTCGGCCTTTCTTTCATTAAGTAATCAAGGGTCAGATTGCCCGCCTGAGATATGTTGGCTTTGTACGTCTCCACTCCGAATTTCACGTAATCCGCGACATTCTTCATCTGGATTTCGGAAATTTCCGGCCAAAATTTTCTTACGTATTTTTTGATTGTTTCATCATAATCCTTGTCATTGAACATGCTCGCGCAATACCGCCCGCTTCTTTGTCCGGAATTATAAAAAGGGTGTGTCAGGTGAAAACCGAAAGTTATGTCCGAAACCGCGATGCCTTCCACCAAAAAAGTGGCGAACCAGTGTTGTAAAGTAGTGTGATGACCTTTGTCAAAAAGGCCTTTTTCCACATTAATATTGCTTTCCCCAAAAACAGCTTCTTTGTCGTAGCACACATTGGCGCCGAATTGCGCTAAAACTATCGGATCGGCATCTGTGTTGGACACTAATCTGACTTTGATCATATTTTTCCTCCTTTTTAGTTTTTTATTATTTTTTGCGCCGCCCGCCAAACTTCTTCCTGAACATCCTCCTTTCTTTTGCCAGCGTCAATAACAATCCATTCCGAGCCAATTTGTTTCCGATATCCCTCGCGCACTCTTTGATGAAAAGACAATTCCTCGGCATCAAAGACCGTGTCGTCGTCGGGACGATTTTTGACTCTCGTCAATCCGATTTTCGGATCAACATCCAGAAATACGACCAAATCGGGCTTGATTTCGCGCGCGCGCCCTGGATTTTTAGCCACGCGGTTTATTGTTTTAAAATCGTTCTCGTGCGCTTTTTCCTGGCGGCCAAAAATTTGATACGCGTAAGTTGAGTAATCAAAACGATCGCAAATCACGATTTTTCCTTTTTTTAAGGAAGGATAAATGAACGATTCGCAATGATCCGCCCGATCAGCGCAAAAAACCATAAGCTCCGCCAGGCCGGACCTTTTTTCTCGATTATGCAGCAACAATTCGCGAAGTTTCAATCCGAACGGCGTTCCGCCCGGTTCGCGCGTAAAAACAACATCGTCGCGCCCGGCCAGTTTTTTTTTCAGATATTGGATGCAACTGCTCTTTCCGCTGCCTTCTCCGCCTTCCAGCACAATAAACTTTCCTTTTGTTTTAACGCTTTTTTCTTTCATGCTTATTAAATTTTCAAAGGCCAAAACAAAACACTTCCCAGATTTTTAACTTTGGCACTTTTCAACAATTACGTCAAGTTGATTAAAAAATTCCTCCAACGTTCCGTTGTTGTCCGCGATGAAATCGGAGATCGGCTCAAGTCCGCGGATTTGCGATTCCGATTCCTGATTTTGCTCTTTTTGAAATTCCAAAAAAGTTTTGTTCCGGTCATCCGCGTTTTCCGCCCGCCTGATAATGCGTTCGTACCGTTTCTCCATTGCCGTATTAATATAAATCAATTTAAAATGCGGCAGTTTCCGCAAATATTTTATGTCTCCCAATCGGCGCACGCCGTCAATAGCCGCGATTTCCTTGGGATCGTTTTCGGCATCATGAAAAATTATTCTGGCCAAAATGTCTTCCCCGAACGCCTGGCGGACTGAAGTGGAAAGTTTTTGCAGATTTTCACGATTTTGCTGCAAACGCAAACGATCCAGCACATCGCGCAAGGGCGTGGAAAAACGGTGGGAATTTCCGTTGTATTTGCTTTCAATATATTTAGCCGCCGTGCCTTTGCCGGAAGCCATTTCCCCCGCCAGACCCAGAATGAGATTGGGCATAAAATTTATATTTTGTTTCAATAATTAATTTGCGCGCTCCAATTACGCAAAAAACGCGATAGACGCGAATGTTTGAAAAATGATGGCCGATTGATTTACATATCGTCGTATTTTTGGATTTCGCCGTTCACCAATTCATAGGCCACGCCCGCTTCTTGAAAAATTTCCTTGGATCTTTTTCCGGCGTGATAATCCATGTGGCAAACCACTCTTTTAATTCCGGCGTTAATAATCATTTTGGCGCAAGTGTAACAGGGAGTCATATGACAATAGAGCGTCGCGCCCTCCAAAGCCGCGCCGAAACGGGCCGCGTTGGCAATGGCGTTTTGTTCCGCGTGCGTCGTGCGGATGCAATGGCGCGTTTTTTCGCCGTTTTCATGAATCACGGTGTGCATCTCATGCCCGACATCATCGCAATGGACAATGCCGATCGGCGACCCGGCATAGCCAGTGGACAAAATTCGCCTGTCTTTCACAATCGCGCAACCCGCCCGCCCGCGATCGCAAGTTCCTCTCTTGCCGACCGCTTTCGCCAGATTTAAAAAATATTGATCCCAAGTCAGTCTTTGGTATTTTTCTCCTTCAGCCATAAAAGATTATTTTAACCTTAAATATAAAGGAAATTTTTTGCAAAGCTTTTTTACTTCCCTGTTTGTTTGTTGCAGCGCTTTATTGTTTTTATGATTTTCAACCGCTTCATTTATCCATCCAGCGATTATTTTCATTTCTTTTTCTCTCATTCCGCGAGTAGTCGCCGCCGGCGTGCCGATGCGAATGCCGCTCGGATCCATGGGCGGACGCGAATCGTCCGGAATTATATTTTTATTTACCGTGATTCCTATTTTATCCAGGGCAACCTCCGCTTCCTTGCCGCTTATTCCCTTGCTTCCAAAAATATCCGCCAGAACCATGTGATTATCCGTACCGCCAAACATTATTTTAAATCCGCGCCGGCGCAATTCTTTTTCCAATATTTTCGCGTTCCTGACAACTTGTCCGGCATAAGCGCGAAAGGATGGTTTCAGTGCTTCGCCAAAACATACGGCTTTGGCCACAATCTGATGCATATGCGGACCGCCCTGAAAACCGGGAAAACACGCCTTATCAACGGAAGAGGCGAATTTTTTTCTACACATAATCATTCCTCCCCTGGGACCGCGGAGCGTTTTGTGCGTCGTGGTTGTCACAATGTCAAAATAAGGAACAGGGTTGGGCAGCGCTTTTCCAGCAATAAGACCGGCGATATGAGCAATATCAATCATGGAAATAGCGCCGGATTTTTCGGCGATAATTTGAAATTTTTTATAATCCAACTGGCGAGTATAGGCGGAAAAACCGGCTAAAATAAGTTTGGGTTTGTTTTTTAGCGCCATTTTTTCCAGTTTTTCGTAATCTATTTCGCCATCGGCTTCAGTTTTATATCTTATGAAATTGTAAACTTGCGCCGAAAATGTTACCGGATGCCCGTGCGTAAGATGCCCTCCGTGCGAAAGGTCCATTCCTAGAACTTTATCGCCGGGCGTCAAAACGGCGTTATAGGCAATCATGTTGGCCGGCGCCCCGGAAAGCGGCTGGACATTCACATGTTCTGCTCCAAACAATTTTTTAGCGCGATCGACAGCCAACTTTTCAATGACATCGGTATAAATCTGTCCGCCATAATAACGGCGACCCGGATAACCTTCCGAGTATTTGTTTGTAAAAACCGTCCCCATGGCTTCCAAAACCGCTTCTGAAACATAATTTTCCGAAGCAATCATTTCCAGTCCCTCCCGCTGGCGGCAAATCTCTCCGAGAACCGCCTGATACGCCCGCAAATCGCTTTTTTGAAGACATTTATACAACATAAAGAATTTGAAGACAGGAGTTAGTCGCGTCTTTTAATTGTATAAATTTTCCCGTTTTATGTCAAAATTACTTGCTCATCCAATTTTAATGGCCTGCTGAAAATTCAGCAGGCCATTTTTTACTCCTCCTCTATTATAACCAAAACGTGTTTGTCCAAATCACTTTCTTTATATTCAGAAGAAAAGTAACTACTTATTATTTTGTACTTTTTCCCCATGTGCTCCACTATATCTCCCTTGTTTTTTATTGTCCGATAAAACATTCCATAAAGAGAGCCGGCTAATTTTGTCGGATTATCCCACGAACAAGACATATTATCTGTTTCTCCAATACATGCCCCGAGGAAATCCAGGGTTATTTGACGTTTCTCGCTGGAAATGTTTAATTTTTCCAAGCCGCCTCCGGTTTTGACCCATTGCCAAAACTCATTTTCCGTCATTTTCTCCTTTTTAACTTTTGGTTTATCCTGAAAATTCCATTCAACTTCAACAGGGGCTGCTCGAAGCCAAAATTGCCATGTTTGAAAAGTCACTCCCGGAACTGCAAAAAATTTCCATCGTGCGGGAGAGATTCACAAAACTAAGATTATTTGAAGGCGAAGAGGGTATGCGCCAGATTGCCGAGGAAGAACTATCCTGCCGGGAAAAAATCGTGCGATCTATCGGATCAATGAGAGACCTTCGCAAAGCTTCTGATGGTAAAATCACTTTCACTTCTAGACGTTTGGAAAAGAAAATATTCTCCAGATGCTTGCGTCCGGAAAATGATGAATTCAAAAAAGGCTGGTTGGAAAATCAGCAGCAGGACTTACGTGAGGTTCGTTTGCTTTCAAAAGCTATGGATTATCCCGGCATGACTTTTATATATGACGACAAAGTGGCGGTGATTACGCCTAACGAAGAAGGCATCGGCTTCATCATTGCTAGCAAAACTTTTAGCCAACAGATGAGATCAATTTTTGACTTGCTCTGGGATAAAGGTTTAAAAACTATTTAAAAAGATGCTTCTTAATTAAAAATTCAACCAGTTTGTAAATTTGACTTTTTGGAGAAAATCTGCTATACTTAAACAAGTAAAGGAACGGGTGACTTCCCGTTCTTTTTGTTTTTATGCTTTGAATAAAGCAAAATGTTTTGGTATTAATTAAATTAATATCCGTCCGTTTCCTTTTTTAATAAAGGAGGTCGATCAGACGGAAAAAAAACAAAAATATGGAACATATAGAGCAAAACAAATGTCCGCATTGCGTAAAAAAAGAACAGGAGCACAAAGAATCTGAGGAAATGAACCTCGCGGTTCTCCTGTCACTCGTTCCAATGCTGGTCCTGACTTTATTCAGCCAGATTGGTTTGTTTTGAAAAACAAACCAAAAAAACTCCACCCAAAAAATCCTTCCCGCTTAAACAGGAAGGATTTTTGTTTTACCCGAATGCCTGAATGAATATTATTTTATTCTTATCCCGGGCCCCATTGTGGAACAAATAAAAGCTGATAGGATAAACTTGTTTTTGACCGAACTGGGCTTGTTTTTTTGCAACACATCCAAAAATGCCTTGATATTTTCCGCCAACTGTTCTTCCGCAAAAGAAACCTTGCCGACAATCTGATGAATGTTGCCGGAATCATCGTTTTTAAAATTGACTTTTCCTTTTTTAAGCATTGAAACGGTTTCTTTGATTTTTTCCGTTACGGTTTCCGTTTTGGGACTCGGCATCAATCCTTTGGGTCCCAAAATTTTAGCCACCTGCGCCAATTTAGGCATCATTTCCGGCGTCGCCACCAGCACGTCAAATTCTCCGGCTTTTCCTTCCTTGATTTTGGCAATCATCCCTTCTCCTTCCACGATATCCGCTCCGGATTCCCTGGCTTCGGCTGATCTGGTGGAAGTAATCACCGCTACTTTTTTGCTTTTGCCGGTTCCATGCGGCAGCACAACCGAACCCCGTACCTGCTCTTCGCCTTTTTTTGTGTTGATAGAAAGTTTCGCGTGCGCCTCCACCGACTCGTCAAATTTGGCTGTTTTGTTGTCTTTGATTATTTTTACCGCCTCCGATACGGAATAAATTTTGCCTTTCTCAATTTTTTCCGCGACTTTTAAATATTTTTTTCCGTATTTCATATTGTTTGAGTGATCATAATAAAATTTTTTATTACGCTTTTTTTCTGCGAAAACAACAACCGATTAATCCCGCGGGTTTCCGAAGATTAAGTTTTTATTCTACTTTAATTCCCATTGATCTGGCTGTTCCTTCCACGATTTTCATCGCCGCCTCTATGTCATTGGCGTTAAGATCTTCCTTTTTTTTCTCCGCTATGTCTTTTACTTGCGTCTTGGTTACTTTGCCAACCTTGTTTTTCAGCGGGTTACCGGCGCCTTTTTCCACGCCGGCGGCTTTTTTTAAAAGTTCCGCCGCGGGAGGGGTTTTGAGCGTAAAATCAAAAGTGCGGTCTTCATAAACCGTAATTTCCGCCGGAATAACGTCGCCTGTCTTGTCTTTTGTCGCCTCGTTAAAACGGGAGCAAAAATCCTGGATGTTAAGACCGTGCTGGCCCAAAGCCGGACCTACGGGAGGCGCCGGATTGGCCTTGCCGCCGGTAATTTGCAATTTAATAATCGTTTTAATTTTCTTTGCCATATGCGCTTCGCTAAAATAAAAGGTAAAATAATAAAATCGCGGAATCGCTTTGCGGCGGTTTGTTGTCTTAAACAATAAGCGAAAAAACGTCCGAATTTTTTACTTTTTAATTACGCGTTAATTTTTTAAATTTTCTTTACCTGCAAAAAATCAAGTTCCACCGGAGTTTCCCGCCCAAAAATGGAAACTAAAACTTTGATTTTTCCTTTGGATTCGTCTATTTCAAAAACCTTGCCATCAAAGTCCTTGAAAGGACCGTCGTTTATTTTGACGGCATCGCCTTTATTTACGTCAATTTTGTATTTGGGTTCCGCCATGCCCATGCGTTTCTTAAGCATTTCAATCTCCCTGGAATCAACCGGCGTGGGAGTCGTGCCCAGTCCGATAAAACCAGTCACGTTGGGAGTATTTCTGACCACATACCAGGAAGCGTCCGTTACAACCATATCAACCAAAACATAGCCGGGATAAATTCTTTCTTCCACCGTAACACGTTTGCCGTTTTTGATTTTTATCTTTTTTTCCTTGGGAACAATGACGTCAAAAATGAGATCTTGCATATCCATTGATTCAATTCTTTGTTTCAAATTGCGCGCCACATTGTCTTCATAACCGGAATAGGTATGAATAACATACCATGATCTTCCGTGGTGTTGTGTTTGCTTTGCCATAATTGCCTAGTAACGGAGCGAGGGGCGCGGCCGCTAAAGCGCCGCACGAAAAACCGGGCTCCCAAAACGCTTATTTTTAATTTTGAATGAATATTTTCAACAAATGGCTGAACGCGTAATCCAAACCGCCCAAAAAAACCGCCATTATCAAACTTAATCCAATAACCATCATAGTGTAATTGGTTGTTTGTTTTTTGGTCGGCCAGTTGACTTTTTTCAGCTCAGCCCTGGCTTCTTTGATAAAATCAATGATTTTGTTCATTTTCAGTTTTTTAAAAAGCCCTTTGGGCTTTTAAGATATTGTAAGACACATCGGATTTTTTGTCAAACAGACAAGATCCCGGCGGACATCCAGAAAAATTTCGGAAAGCTATCAAAATTTATTGTTTTTTTCGCTATTTTCAAGGCCTGTCGCATATCAATCCCCGCCCTTGATCACCTTTCGGGCTTTTGCCGATCGTGATATTATTTTTTCGGCTTCCTCGCTGACAATTTTTCTTTTTATCCTTCTGCCGCTTAAAAAATTTTCTATTCTTTGGATAATCTCAATAGGATGTTTCTTGGTGACATTTCCGGGAATCGCCATTTTTAAAATTTTTAAATTTTTTTCGCTTAACGCGCTTATCGAGGACGGCATCAATCCCCGCGGCGAAAAAATATAAATAAAATTGGCGTTTTTTTTGTCCGCCAAGCGGCCCAATTTATCGCTGAACAACTTTAAAAATTTATTCCGCTGATGTTCTTTGAGATATTTCAGAGGCACTCCCGAGCCAAAAACATTGCCTCGGCTGGATTTTAAAAAGAATCCTTCCTTGTCGGAATAATGCTCTATTTCAAAACCAAAACCTTCTTCTTCTGTTATCAGACCCTCGCTGGCGTAATAAAAAAGACACTTTTTTCTCCCGAGAACGGCCAATATCGCGCGTTCCTTGTTGAATTGATACAGCGGATATTTGATTTTCATATTTTTTCCTGTTTAGTTATTTAACCGCGTGAGGCGCTAATCGCATTAAAAATCTTTTTTGAAAATCAAAAACGCATACCGGAATCAAAACGCCCTGACGCCAAACAGATTATCGCGCTGTTATTATAACGCAAAAAACGGCGCGAATCAAAAAAACAAATGGGGAGCGCGCTTTTTTATCAACTTTTTAATTTTAACAAATCCAGCGCCGGCCCTCAAAATTTTTATTTTTTTCTCCGTTGAGGACAAGTCCATCAGAGTAGAAGCCGCGCCTTTTAATTTCTTGCTTCCGAAATAAAAAACCTCGCGGCCAAAATATTTTTTTGCCTGCCCGATATTTTCAGCAGGCGGACTGCCTTCCCAGTTGGCGCTCGGCGCGGCAAGCGGACCGGAAACGGACAATATTTTCAGAAGCTCCTTTTTTTTCGGCAAACGAAAAGCCAGAGTTTCGGTTCCTCTGTGAAGATAAGCGAATTTTTTGCCGACACATGGCAAAATAACACTTACCGGACCGGGCCAAACCTGATTTAAAATTTCTTTCCGCCAGTCGTTAAAAATAATGCCGAATTTTTCCAAATCCATGAACGAGGCAATCAAAATAATCACCGGCTTAACGGGATTTCTTTTTTTCAGCCCATACATCCGGACAACGCTTCTTTGATTTAGCGCCGACGCGCAAATTCCATAAATAGTATCCGTCGGAATCACGCCAACCGCTCCTTCTTTCAGAAGTCGGGCGGCTTTTTTCCATGCCAATTTTTCCGAACCGCAATAACCGCCGACCAGGTTGTCGTTTCTGACAACCCGATGGCAAAAAATTTCAGGACTGCGGTTGCGCGCCAACGCGCCGGCCGCCGCCCGATATGCCCGGGAATTACCCGCCAACGCGGCGATTTTCTTGTAGGTAAAAAATTTTCCTTCAGGAATTCGAGAAACTGCTTTGAGAACTTTTTCCTTAAAATCCATAAGATTTTTGTTATTGACAAACATTAAAAAATATGCTATTAAAAACAAAGCGTTCTTTGAATATTATTATAATAAATGCGCCTGTGCGCGTCAAAAAACAAAAAGGGGGTTGATTTAGTTTTTTATCAAAGACCCTCGCGGAGGTGAAAGTTGAAATTTCAATATCGCCTTCAACGCGATATTGAAAGGGCCGCCGTGCATTTCATAGAATATGTCCGGGCTTATAGCGAAGCTCAGGCGATAAAAATGATTGCTTTGCGGCTGAGCAGGCGATATCCGGATTTAAAGATTTTTTTAATAAATCTGGAAGTTGTCGTTTCGTAAAAATTTGTAAACACAGGAGCATAAAAACTTATGCTCCTTTTTCATTTTCTTTTTAATGCCAAGCTTTGGTCGTAATTACTGAACGAAGCTCGAAACTTTTTTGAACGAAAAATGCTTGAATATCCTTGCTCCGCGTTTCCGCCCGCCGAAACTCGGCGAGTAAAGTAAAACAATTTTCTTTCAATTTTTATAAAATCGACATCAACAAAAAAACAGGCCTAATTCTGTTTTTTGTTTTGCTAAAAAATTAAAATTTTATTGGCACACTATATAAATTTTACCGATTGCCTTTTGCGCGATTGTGGGTCTTGCACAACATTTGGCAATTCTTGATATCGCTTTTGCCACCCTTGCTCCAAGCCGAAATATGGTCGGCGTCCATTTCGCCAAAACTCCAAATTTTCGTTTTGTTCGCGTCATGCCCAATAGCGCAAAGGGGGCAATTTGATTCGCCTTTTTTCTCCGCTTTAGCGGTTTGTGCCGCGTAAACCGCTTTTTTGGTTGCTTCATCAAAAATCCGAACTTCAAGCAATTTCGTATCCACTAAACCGCCGAGAATATATTCAAAAATGCCTTTGCGATTCTTTACATACGGATCGGCGTAAAGTTTTTGTACTTCCGCTGACACTTTCGCGGGATTAAACGCTTTTTTGCGATACTCCTCGTAAAGCCGTCCCCATTCAAGACCGCGCATCTCGCTTTCAACATCGTCAAATACGCCGGAAACCCAATCAATCACGCTGTTAAAATATTTTTTTAATTCGTTGATGTTTTTGTCAAAACGATGGCGGCTCATATAATCGCCGATATTGCCCTTACTTACCCAATCCAGCGCGCGCTCTAAAAATTCCTGCCGGTTGGCGCTGCCTTTGATATACGCGCTCCATTTTTGGATATTGGCGTTTTGGCTGTTGCTAAATTCCTCCTTGCCGAGCGTCACAAACGGGCCGGAATACACGGCATTAAGCAATTCCTGATCGTTCAAAGGAACGCCGGCGATGTTAATGGTTTTGAACCACTCTTTTATTTCGCTTTCTTTGCCTTCGCATTCGTAAATAGTCAGTTTCGTTTCCAAAATTTTGGCTTGCTTGTCTTTCGCCATGCCGCTAAAATATTGCGGACTTCCGCTTTCGTCTTTGATAGCGAATTTATCGGTGATAAATCGTCCCAAACTAGTGATGCGCTGTTGTCCGTCCAAAACCTCCAAATTGCTATCACTTACTTTATTAAAATAAATCAAGCCTATCGGGTATCCTTTGAGGACTGATTGAATGACAGCCATTTCTTTTTTGCCGTTGTCGGAGGCGTAAATATAGTTGCGCTGATATTCCGGCTGAATGGTCAATTTGCCGGACAAGCCAAAAAGACCCTTGCCTTCAAGTTCGTTATAGACAAATCCATCGCAGATTTCTTTGACAGTTATGGTGGTTTTTAAAATTGTTTTCATATTATTTTTTACTTAATTTTTTCTGTTCCGGCAGTTGTTTAAAATTTCTGCCGCTCACCACTTTTTTACCTGTTTTTTGTTCCAATTCCAACCGCGCGTTTTTTGCCACTCGTCCGCCTTTTCGCGCGGGGATTTTATTTTCTTTAAGTCCCTTTGTTCGCATTGTTTCCGCGATTTGGCGCGTGGAAAGTTCCGCTAAAGCGGTAAAAACCAACTCCGCGTCTGTCATATGGTCGCGCAAATTTTCTCGCTTTAATTTTTTCAAATCTTTATGTTCTTTGACGGTCAAATCGCTCCACTCTTGATGAATAATGTTGGTTAAAACGGCATATTCTTCTTTTTCTTTCACTTCGTTATCTTTCCAATAGTCCGTTAATTTATTTCTTATTTCCTGTCCCATCATTCTTTGCTGGATCCACTTTTGATCCCGTCCCATTTTTTGCCAATACTCGCGGCCGCGATTGAGCGCCCTTTCCGGATCGCTCATTTCTTGCACTCGTTCATAACCGACTTTAGCCAGCCACAATTTAATCGGTTCAGCTTTTTTGGATGGAATTGATTGGATTAAACGAAACAGGGTTTCCGGATTAGCCATATCAGTTTCGCGCATTTTTCCGTCTTCGGCTTCCAATTTCAACCGGTTACAATTTGTAACCACTTGACTCCCTTCTTTTTTCAGGCGATTTTTAAGCACTTTCCAATAATTTCTCGCTAACTGAAAATCTGCCTGATTTATTAGAACAGCCACGACATCCACCACCGAAAAAAACCATGTTTCGGTTTTCTTGTCCCAAACTCGCCGGATTTTCTTGCCCTCAAAAATTGAAATCCGTTTTGATTTAGCAATTTTCATATTATTTTTTCTTGTGTTTAACTAAAATGCGGAAATATGGGCAAGTTCCGTTCTTTAATCGCAAATCTTTATCATCATTTCCATGTCTAAACTTTATAATTTCAAACTGGTCTGGATTATACTTATCTAAAAAACTAACCGGGACACCCATTACGCCTTTATAATCGCTTGGAATCGCATCTGTGAAAGGCACTTCTATAGCGTTGTAATTATCATATTTTTCATACGCTTTTTTGCCTTTAATTTCTTTATGTTTGCTGTATTTTAAATTTTCTTTCATTGTTTGAAGTTTTAATGGTTGATGACGACGGCCATGGTCAAGATTTGTGAACCAACAACAATTTCTAAATTTTACTAATCCAGTTTTGGGATCATAGACTCCGCCCGCATATTCTCTTTTAACGGGCGTAGAAAAATAAGCATTGCCGGCACTAAAGCCATTGCCTAACCATAATTTATTATCTTTGATTAGTGGAAATATTTCTTTGTAAGTAATCGCGTTTAAATTACCGATGATGATAAAATTCTTTTTGTAATCAATAAGTTGTTTAACATATTCGCGAAACAAACTAAACGGCGGATTGGTCGCCACAATATCCGCTTGTTTTAAGAGCTCAACGCATTCTTTGCTGCGGAAATCGCCCTCGCCTTCCAATGGCGCCCATTCGTTATGTTTGTTGGCCCTTAATTGTTTGGAAACATCTTTCAGATTAAATTCGCCGTTGTCGTCTATGTCGCGCGCTTCGTTTATAATAAATTTGTTGGCGGTTATCTTGGGGCGGCCTTTTGCTTTTACGATCGTTTTATCGTCGCCATACAATGGCAATTCCATATTAGCCACGGGCGAAAGTTTGTAGCTGGTGGTAATTAGTTTTTTTAATCCGAGCTTGTTGAAATTGAGCGCGAAATAGCGGAAAAAATTGCTTTCAAACGGATCGTCGCAGTTGCAATACACTGCTTTGCCGCGAAACACATCGGGGTTATATTCCAAATACGCCGCAATTTCTTTTTGGATATCGGTATATTGAGTGTAAAACTCGTCGTTTTTTGCCCTTTTTGCGTTTGTAAGATTTTTATTTGCCATAATCGCTTTATTAAATCATCAAGCGAAACGCCGAGAGCTTTGGCGATTTTTGCTAAAATTTCCATCTCTGGATTTTTGTTTGTTCACTCCTTAATTTTGACAACTAAAACATAAATTGGGTCGGAGCGCCGAGAGTCGAACTCGGACTAAATGCTCCCAAAGCACTCGTGCTGCCATTACACCACGCTCCGATACGGACACAAAATCGGCAGGCGTCGCGTCCGCCGAAAGTCTTTTTTTATAATATCTTGACGCAATCAAATAGTCAATTTTGAAATAAAAAAACCCCGCCGTTTCAGGCGGGGCGAAAACCAAATTTAAAAATCGCGGCTACTCGGATCTGGTTTGAAAACCGGTTCCAGCCGGAATCAAGCGTCCGATAATGACGTTTTCTTTGGGTCCGCGCAAGCGGTCTTCTTTGCCGACAATCGCCGCGTTGATCAAAACCCGCGTAGTTTCCTGAAAGGAAGCCGCTGAAAGAAAAGATTCAGTGGAAAGCGCCGCCTTGGTAATTCCCATAACCACGCAATCGCCGGCCGCGGCCCTGCCGCCTTGTTTTTTCGCCTCAGCGTTAGCTTCTTCAAATTGGTCCTTTTCAACAATGTCCCCCGGCAAAAGATAGGTGTTTCCGGGATCGGAAATTTTGATGCGGGAAAGCATTTGTTTAATAATGATTTCAATGTGTTTGTCATTGATGCCTTCGCCCTGCGCGGCATAAATTTCCTGGATTTCCCTGAGGATATAACGATGAAACTCTTCAATACCCATAATCTCGTAGATTTTTTTAAGGTCTATGTGGCCTTCGTTAAGCTGGGTTCCTTTGCCGATTAATTGTCCTTTTTCCACCCTGATCGTGGTATCGGCTGAAACCTGATATTCGCGCACCGTTTTTTCATTGTCCTGGCTTTCAATTTTTATCGTGATAACTTTCTTATTTTCATTAACAACATCCGTAACTTTTCCGTCTGTTTCAGCAATCACCGATTCGCCTTTGGGCGGACGGGCTTCAAAAATTTCTTCCACGCGCGGAAGACCCTGCGTAATATCCGAACCGGCCACTCCTCCGACATGAAAGGTGCGCATTGTCAGCTGGGTTCCCGGCTCGCCAATAGCTTGAGCCGCCACAATGCCGACCGCCTGACCGATTTGAACCAGCTCATTGCGCCCCAAATCTTTACCATAACATTTTTGGCATACTCCGCGCCTGGTTTTGCAAGAAACCACGTTGCGAATTTTTATTTTTTCAATATTCAGTTCTTCTATTTCATTGGCTTGCTCTTTGCCTATCATTTCGCCTTTGGCGGCAATGATTTTCTTGTTTTTGGGATTAACAATGTCTTCCAGCGCAAAACGCCCTTCTACGCGGGAAGCAAAACTCTGTCCAATTTTATCCGAATCGGCTTTGTAAAGATAAGCGCCGTTTTTTTCCTTGCAATCCGCCTCCCGGACAATAATATCCTGAGTCACATCCACCAAACGACGCGTGAGATAACCGGCTGTTGCCGTGCGCAAAGCCGTATCGGCCATTCCTTTTCTGGCTCCATGAGTGGAAATAAAATATTCCAACACGTTGAAACCTTCCTTGAACGAACTCTTGACCGGCAATTCAATTGTTTCTCCCGTCGGGCCAGCCACCAAACCTTTCATACCGGTCATCTGCACCACTACCGACTCCGATCCGCGCGCCTTGGAATAAACCATTGAGTAAACCGGCCCCTCCTTATCAATAGAACGGCTAACCGCGTCAGCAATTTTATTTTTGGCGTTATTCCAAACTTCAATAATCCGGCTTTTACGCTCTTCGTTGGTCAAAAGTCCTATGTTATACTGGTTTTTAATTGTTTCCACTTCTTTTTCAGCCGCGGCGACAATTCCTTTTTTCTCGACAGGAACGGTAAGATCGTCCATTCCCCAGCTGATTCCGGATTTGCTTGCCGCGCGAAAACCTAAATCCTTGATATGATCAATCAGCTCGGCGGCTTCCTGCTGTCCTTTTATTTCAAGCACTTTGGCCATCAATGTTTTGAGATCTTTTTTGATCATTTCGTTGTTGATAAAACGCAGTTCTTCGGGCAACATCTCGTTGAATATCACCCGTCCGGCCGAAGTTTTCTTTATTTCTTTCCCGATCATAACCTGAATTTCGGCATTGATGTCAATAAAATTGTTTTGATGCGCCAAAATCGCCTCGTCCGCCGAGGAAAAAATTTTTCCTTCACCTTTGGCGCCCGATTTAATATGAGTAAGATAATAAATGCCCAACACGATATCCTGGGAAGGAGTCGTAATCGGATCGCCGGTCGCCGGTTTCAAAAGATTTTTGGCGGATAACATAATATTAGCGCTTTCTTCGCGGGCCTGATCCGTCAATGGAACGTGCACCGCCATCTGATCTCCGTCAAAATCGGCATTAAACGCCGAACACACCATCGGATGCACCTGGATCGCCTTGCCTTCGATCAGAACCGGCTGAAAAGCCTGAATGGACAAACGATGCAAAGTCGGAGCGCGATTAAGCAAAACAAAATGATTTTCAATTATTTCATCCAAAATTTCATACGCCTCCTCCGCTTCAGAATCCACCATTCTTCCGGCCGTGCGCACATTGTGCGCGTATTCCCGCTCTATGAGTTTGTTGATAATAAACGGCTTAAAAAGCTCCAGAGCCATTTTTTTCGGCAATCCGGTTTGATGGAGTTTAAGCTTCGGACCCACCACAATCACGCTGCGGCCCGAATAGTCAACTCTTTTTCCGAGCAAGTTCTGGCGGAAACGTCCTTGTTTGCCTTTAAGCGAATCAGCCAGTGATTTCAGAGCTCTTTTTTGGCCAGTGGAAGCCGTCACGGAAACCTGTCCATGGCGGGTGCTGTTGTCAAAAAGGGCGTCCACTGCTTCTTGTAGCATTCTTTTTTCATTTCTCGTTATCACTTCCGGCGCTCCAAGTTCAATTAATTTTTTCAGGCGATTGTTGCGGTTGATAATCCGGCGATAAAGATCGTTGAGGTCGGAGGTGGCAAAACGCCCGCCATCCAGCGCCACCATCGGCCGCAAGTCGGGAGGAATCACAGGAATGACAGTCGGCAACATCCATTCCAATTTGATTTTGGATTTTTTTAATCCCTGAAAAAGTTTGATGCGCTGCAACGCTTTTTTGTTGTCTCCCGACTTGTTTTCTTCCAGTTCCGCGCTTATTTTATTTATCATCTCGTCGGTATTGATTTTTTCCAGAATTTTGCGAATGGTTTCCGCTCCGATTCCCGCCATAAAAACTTGTCCGAAACGGGAGGAAAGATTGAAATATTCAATTTCCGAAAGTATGCGCAACGGCTTTAGGTTTTTCAATTCATCTTTGGTTGAACGATAAGCATCTTTCAGTTCTTCAAATATCGCCTCCAGCGCCCGATCGTCCTTGCCGGCGTTTTTGTCGCGTATTTCTTTTTGTTTTGATTTGTATTCCTGTTCCAGCTGACTCAGAGCTTTTTCCCTTTCTTTTTCATTCACTTCGCTGATGATATAGGAAGAAAAATAAATAACTTTCTCCGCTTCTTGAACGGATATTCCCAAGGCCAGACCAACACGCGACGGAACTCCGCGCAAAAACCAAATATGAGAAACCGGCACTGCCAATTTAATGTGCCCCAGTCTTTCACGTCGTACTATGGAACGCGTAACTTCCACGCCGCACTTGTCGCAAACAATGCCTTTATAGCGGATGCGTTTGTATTTTCCGCAATAACATTCCCAGTCTTTAGCCGGACCGAATATCTTTTCGCAAAAAAGGCCTTCCTTTTCATACCGCTGAGTGCGATAGTTGATGGTTTCCGGTTTGCTTACTTCTCCATGAGACCAATTTAAAATTTCTTCCGGACTGGCTAATTTCAGACGAACGCTGTCAAAATCACTGACTTTAGTAATATTTTCCATTTTGTTTATGGCTAAAAAAGTTATTTTTTATCCGCTTTTTTGGACTCTTCTTTTTCATCTTGAATCTTGCTTTGAACAAGCTCAATGTTAAGACAAAGACCTTTCAGTTCATTGACCAAAACATGAAAAGAAGCGGGAATATTGGGACTCTTTATTTTTTCACCCTTAATGATTGATTCATAAGCTTTAGATCGCCCCAAAACATCGTCTGATTTTATTGTCAGCATTTCCTGAAGAGTGTGAGCCGCGCCGTACCCTTCCAGCGCCCACACTTCCATTTCTCCAAAGCGTTGTCCTCCAAACTGGGCTTTGCCGCCCAATGGTTGCTGAGTGATGAGAGAATAAGGACCGATTGAACGCATGTGAATTTTGTCATCCACCAAATGATTGAGTTTCATAATATACATTATTCCGACGGTTGATTCTCCGTTAAAATATTCCCCTGTTTTACCGTCAATGAGTTTGACTTTTCCGCTGTCTGGAAGACCCGCCTTTTTCAATTCGTGTTTAATATCATCCTCACTAACTCCGTCCAGCACCGGAGAAGCGACGGTGTAACCAAGGCGGCTCGCCGCCCAACCAAGATGAGTTTCCAAAATTTGACCGATATTCATACGGCTGGCCACTCCCAACGGATTCAGAATAACGTCCACCGGCATTCCGTCGGCCAGATACGGCATATCTTCCACCGGCGCAATGCGGGAAATAACTCCTTTGTTGCCATGCCGCCCGGCCAACTTATCGCCCACGGCCACTTTGCGAAGCTGGGCGACTGAAACTTGAATTTGTTTAATGACTCCGGTTGAAAGCTTGTCTCCCTGATCGCGGGAAAGAATTTTAATGTCCACCACTTTGCCGTGTTCCCCGTGCGGAAGATAGAGCGAGCTGTCTTTTACGTCGCGGGACTTTTCTCCAAAAATCGCGCGCAAAAGACGTTCTTCGGGAGTGAGATCGCCTTCGCCCTTGGGAGTTATTTTTCCAACCAGAATGTCGCCCGAAGAAACTTCCGCGCCAACGTGAATAATACCCGTCTCGTCAAGATTCCTGAGACGCTCCTCTCCGATATTCGGAATATCGCGAGTTACCACTTCCGGCCCGAGCTTGGTGTCGCGCACGTCAATGGAAAAATCTTCAATATGAATAGAACTGTAGCGGTCATCCTGCAAAAGACGCTCGGAAATTATGATGGCATCTTCAAAGTTAAATCCCTCCCAAAGAGCAAAAGCCACCAAAACATTTTGGCCAAGAGCCAATTCTCCGTTATCCGTAGCCGCTCCGTCCGCCAACAGATCGCCTTTTTTGACAACCTGTCCTTTACTGACTCGTGGCGACTGACTCATGCTGGTGAAAGCGTTGGATTTGGCAAAATTAAGCAAGCGATATTCGCGGTTATAATAATCTTTTTTGGATCCTATCGGGGCTTTTTCGCGAATCACGATATGTCTGGCGTCAACTTCAACAACCTCTCCGTCTTCCGCCGCCAGCACGACTTGTCCCGAATCGGACGCGGCCTTGTCTTCAATGCCAGTCCCCACCACCGGCGACTGAGGAACGATGCAAGGCACCGCCTGGCGCTGCATATTAGAACCCATCAATGCTCGATTGGCGTCGTCATGTTCCAAAAAGGGAATGAGCGAGGTCGCGACGGAAACGCATTGTTTGGCGGAAACATCAATATAATTCAATTTTTCCGCTTCAATAATTTCCGGCTGCCCTTTCACCCGCGCTTCCACAAAATCATCCGTAACATTGTAATTTTCATCAGTATTGATGCCCGCGTGAGCGATAATATTGCGATCCTCCACGGTAGCATTCATATATTCCGCTTCTTGAATAATAAACGGCTTGACGCGAATTTCTTTTTGTTTAACCGTTGTCAATTTCTCGGCGATTTCAGGAGTGATTTTTTCTCCCGCTTTCATGCCGGCGACATTTTCATTTAAAATTCTGTTGATCAGCCGGTCTTTTTTATTTTCAACAAAATGACTTATTTTCAAATAAGGAGTTTCTAAAAATCCATAGTCGTTTATGCGCGCGTAACTCGCCATATGTCCGACCAAGCCGATGTTCGGACCTTCCGGCGTTTCCACCGGACAAATGCGTCCGTAGTGGGAATGATGCACGTCGCGCACTTCAAAACCGGCGCGTTCGCGCGTGAGACCGCCAGGTCCCATAGCCGAAAAACGTCGCTTGTGCTCCAGTTCCGCCAATGGATTAACCTGATCCATAAACTGGGAGAGTTGAGAACTGGAAAAAAATTCTTTGATTGCCGCCGCGATCGGGCGCGAATTGACCAATTGTCCCGGCAATACCGTGGCAACATCGCAAGTACTCATTCGGTCTTTGACATTGCGAGACAAGCGAGCCAATCCGATGCGCAGTTTATTTTGCACCAATTCACCCATGGAGCGGACGCGCCTGTTGCCCAGATGATCAATATCATCCGCCTGCGCCAAAGGGTTATTGTTCAAAGCGATAATTTCCTTAATGACAAGAATCAAATCATCCACCAGCAAAACCCGATTTTCTTCCGAATCATCGCGATTGACATTCAATCGCTGGTTAAGGCGATAGCGCCCCACATTGCCGAAATCGTAACGTTCAAAATTAAAAAACATGGCATCTATCATTTGTTTGGCGTTATCTTCAGTCGCCAAATCTCCCGGACGTATTCTTTTGTAAACTTCCCTGTAGCCATCGCCTTGATTTTTGGCCGGATCCTTATTCAGTGTCGCTTCAATGTATTGTATTTCCCCCTTGTCAACATCGGCGAAAGCGTTTTTTATTTTTTCATCGGTTCCATAACCAAACGCCCGCAACAAAGAAGTGGCGGGCACTTTCCGTTTCCTGTCAATTTTAACTGAAATCACACCATCCAAGTCCGTGTCCAATTCCAGCCAAGCGCCGCGATTTGGAATGATTTTAGCTCCAAAAAGTTTTTTGCCTTTTTGATAATCCATGGTGAAAAACACCCCCGGACTGCGAATAAGTTGGCTAACCACCACGCGTTCCACGCCATTAATAATGAAAGTTCCGCGATCCGTCATTATTGGAAAATCGCCTAAATAAATTTCCTGTTCTTTTATTTCTCCGGTTTTTTTGATAATGAGACGCGCTTTGGCCCTAAGCGGGGCTTCAAAGGAAACATTTTTGGCGCGCGCCAATGCTTCAGAATATTTGGGATCATCCAAATAATAATCAGAGATGGAAAGCTCCAGATCTTTGCCGGCAAAGTCGCCGATGGGATTAATTTCATCCAGCAACTCCATGAGTCCTTTTTCCAAAAACCAGCGATAGGATCCGGTTTGCGCTTCAATCAGATTCGGCAAAGACACTATTAAACGTTTTTTAAAAAATTTGCGCCTGGAAAGGGAAGATGCGGCGCCAAAAGAATCTCTGACTTTAAGCGTCTTCGGTTGTAAAAGCATAAAAACAACCCTCATTTGACATTTCTTGTTTTGCTAAATGTCTGGAAAACAAGCAAATTTGCAATGAGTTTTTTAATTAAAGATATTTAATTGTTCTTAAAAAAATAATCCATTCACCCTCGGCCTCGCCTTTTTTTCGGCGAGAAAACAATGATTTTTATTTTAAATGGATGCCGGAAAAGCGATAATTTTATTTGTAAAGACACCACACCCCCGCCGATTTTTTAATCGCGGGGTTGACAAACATTATCTATTATACAGACAATAAGAAAATAAAGCAAGAAGTCGGGCGTTTTATTTGATATTTTTTCAAATTTTATATTAGCAGATTCCCTGAAAAATGTCAAATGCGCTTTATTTAAAATATTTTTTTCACAATCAGAAATTTTTTGATTGACCGCGCTTGCGCTTCCGCCGCGAAAAAAAATCCTTTTAATCCACTTCTTATCCACAGTTTCTGTTTTTTTATTGGCCGAGAACAATCACGATTGACGCGCTTTTTTCTTCCGCCGAAACAGCTTCTTTGACATCGGCGGCTATTTTTCTGTTTTTAAGAAGATCGCTGCTTATTTGCCGGGCGAATGTTTCAAGTTTTTTGTCCTGATAAAAAACGGTGTTTCCTTTTTTGCCGTCTTTTTCAGCGTTAGCCGCCGCCGCTTTCGCGTAACCGCTTTCAATCAGATAATCTTTTGTTTTCTCGGCCATTCCGGCCGGCGCGCCGCCGTTTAACACTTTAATTTCCAGTTCATTCTTGTCCGTCAAATCATTTTCTTGCGATTTCTTTTCCTTTTCCTCCGCGGGAGGCAAAGCAATTTCGCGATTTTCCGTTTCCGGTCCGCCCGCGTTTTCTTTGTCTTCGCTCAAAGAAACAATAGACGCGCTTTTTTCGCTTTGAACGCTTTTTCTTTTTGTTTTAAAAATAAAAAACAGTCCTCCAGCCAATCCAACCGCCAAAACAAGGGTTGCCGCCAGCCATTTCAATTTCGCCAGATGAAAAGTTTTCGCTTGGCGCGGCTGAAATTCGGCGGAATCCGTTATTGTTTGAATCATCGCTTTTTGTCCGGAACGCTCCGCCGGCAAATTCGTTTTGTTTTTTTCATTCGCCGAAAAATTTTTGTCCATACTTTCAGCGGATTGCCCAACAAAAGGAAAGAGGCGCGATTCTGTTTCCGCTTCGCCTGAAAAATTTTCCGTCGTTTCGCCCGCGGGCGTTTGCGCGTTTCGCGGAACAACTCCGGACGGCGGAACCAAAATAACACTGCCGGCATCCAGAACATAAGGCGGCTTGATGCGATTGATTCTGGCCAGAACCTCCCAGTCCACAAAAAATTTTTCAGAAAGATTTTTGAGATTGTCTTTCTCCTCCACCGTGTAATTTATCCATCCGGAAGAATCGTATTTTTTCCGCGCGCGCCAAAAAAACCAAAATCCCGCACCTGCCGCCGCCCCGCCAAACAGCAAAACGATATCGCTCCAAATCACATTTTGTTGAATGAAAGAAATAACAAATTTCATAATATTTTTTTCGCGGTTTTTTCAAAGTCCGGCGTTCCGCGCAAAACGGCTATTGTTTTCCGCCAATCACCAGAATATCCGCTCCTTCCGGCTTGATTTCATCTTCGGGAAAAACACTCATCCTTCCGCCGACAGCTTGCGCTATCTTTTCGCACATATCCGCGTTTTCACCGGTCAAGTCAATCACGAAAGTAACGTCATACGAACCTTTGGCGTTTGATTTTTCCGTAATTTCAACGTTTTCCAAACTATTGATTTTTTCGGCCAGCTTGGCCGCCAAACCCTTGGTGTTTGAACCGTTATATACCGCCGCTTTCACGGTTTTCGGCGCGGCCAACTGCTCCGATTCCTCGCCGGCTACCGAATTTTTTAAATCCCCGTTATTTTCCGGCTGTCCATGGGACACAACCTGCAAATCGGCGCTTTGTTTTTCTTCCAGGCCGGAAACATTGGCCACTTCAATTATTTTTCTTTCCGCCGGCCGGTAAAGAATGGCTTTTTTGGCGTTTACGTATATCAGCACCTTGTCTCCGTTTAACGCTTTCGCGAAAAAGGGCTGGTTTTTAGCCTGCTCCGCGTCCGTTACCGTGGCCAATGTCGGCGTCTCGTCCGGAAGGAGCATAAAAGTTTTTATTTCATCCGTGATTTTCGCCGTCTCGTCGCGCTTGTCTTCCGGCGGAGGAACGACGCTCGCTTTTTTATACTTCTGATAAAAATAAAAAGAGGAAAAAGCCAGTCCCGCGACCAAAAACGCGGCCAGGGTATATATTCCGATTTTTATGAATTTTTTTTTGTCGTATTTTTGGACCGGATTTTTATTTTCTTCATTTTCCATATTTTTTTCGCAGAGTTCCTTATCCTGTTTATTAATATACCACAAAACGGAAAAAATCAAAAACCGAGAGCGGGGACGGTCTCGGTTTTTTTGAAAATTTCTTTTGTTTTTTTTACGATTGAATGTCCGAAGAGGATTGTCCGTTGTCCGATCCGGCCGGAACGTTTTTGTCGCCGCCCGATGGAGAAATTCCCGCCGCTCCGATATCGCCAACCAATTGCCTGAACAAATTCGCCAAAACGGACAGGGCGTCGCGCAAAAGATCAATGAGCGTCTTGACAAAAATATTGTCGGCGTATTTGGAGTTCGGATAGTTTGAATCCATCTGATCAAGCGACTGGTTCATTTGATTTATTCCTTCGCCGAAATTGGCCATGGCATCGCCAAAGCCGTCGCCCGCGGACTGAATTTCCGGCGCGGACAAGCTTGATTCTTCCACCGGCGCCGGATTGGCGGCCGCATCTTCTAGAACAACGCTTTCAACAGATGATGCGCGGATAGTTTCCACCCCCGGATCTTCATCGCCAATTTTCATAACCGCTTCTTTGCGCTCTATGGTCTTTCCCGACTTGCGGCCGTCAATCAATATGTAATATCTGCCGTCGTCCATATTCCACAATAAGAGATCATCAACAAAATTGAACCTCCACTCAACACAGGCAACGGAACCGGAATAAACGATCTTTTCGGGCTGCTCCGTCTTGGCCAACGCGACCGTCGCTTCTTTAGACAAGCAATCACCTTCAATTTTTATTTTGTTCTGTGAAATATCGGCGACATAAGCAGCTCCGGCTTCAAACGGAGACCCGACTATGGTTGCGAATATTATAATTACGATTGTCTTTTTCATTTTTATTTTGCACTTTAAATTTATTAGAAATCCGATTCAAGGTACATACGACTCATCGCAATATTGTGCGCTGCCGCCAATGCTCCATTGCGCACTTGAAGGTGCATTCCCAAAAAGGTTGTCGCAGCTGGAATAGACGTGTTATAACTAGCATCCAACAAAACTGTCGAAGATCCATTGTTTGCATGTTGCAGAATTCTAACATTTATCGCCGAGCCGCCCGGAGGAGTAAACATCGTTATTTCAAATACTTGGTCGGCAGCGGGAGTTACGCCAAGATTGACTTTGGTTGCGGCGCCTGATCCGGTCCTTCGCGTAAATTGCCAGGTGGTGTCAGTTGAATCCAAACACATGCCGATAAAATCCGCCATTGACGAAGAAGGCTCGCCGGCCAACAATGCGGTGGAAGAAGAAAGTCCCACCATTTTTTGCACTCCGTTCGTATGCAAAGATCCTTGATTAAACCTGGCGTTAAAGAAAAATCCGCCTCTAGCCGTCGCGTTGCCAATCAAAGCTGTTGCCAGCGGCGAACGCAAACCGGATGCGTTGCCTGCTGTTGTGGATGTTGTAAATTGAGTCCTTGACAAACTCGCTCCCAGACTTCCTGTTCCCGGCGTAGGATGAGAAGCCGTTGCCCCAACTGTACCCGTTTGACCGGAATAAAGGGGAGCAGTTCCTGTTCCGGGTGTCCAGAGAATAATTCTGTTCTGGTATAAAGCCGCTTGCGCCGGAGTATCTAAACCGGAAGGTCCAACCCATTTCGGCACCACTCTGCCCGCAATTGATTTTGAATAAATCCTCAAATTTCCAGCCGCAGGAGCTATTGGTTCATTGGTAATCCCTTTCAAAAGAATACCCGCATCCGTTCCGGTAAGCGCCAATGTTTGATTTGCGCTGTCAAAAGTCAGTCCGGCATCCGCTCCGAAAGAGCCGCCATTATTGAATTGAATCTGTGTGTTGGCTCCGGCGGGAGATTCACCTACCCTAATGCAGTCCACAAAAGTCGTGCCGTTTTCCGAGCAGCGGAATTTACCAGTATTGTTGTTATAATACATCGCGCCTTTGGTTGCTGTTGGATCGCCGGCATCGGATTTCACATCCAAAACCAAGATGTCAGGAGTCGTGGAACCGACGCCGCCCGTTCCGATCTGAACCCTCCCCGTGGCGAAATTGTTGGCCAGAAGATTGATGTTTCCCGAACCGGACTGAACGGTGGTGACTGAAGTTGAATTGCTTGATCCGATAGTAAGCGCTTTGGCCGCCGCGCCGGTTCCGATATTGATCGTTTCCGCCGAAGCGTCGTCGCCGATAGCCAGCGTTCCGGTGGTTCCCGAATTTATGGTCAAAGCCGCACCGGCAGCGGAAGCAAGTGTTACCGCGCCGGAACCCGAATAACTCGCGCCGGAAGCGATGGTAACTCCGCTGGTGTCCGTTGTAATGGAGTCGGCGTTCAAGATATCGCGGATATCCACCGTTCCCGAAGCATCAATGATCATTGTCGCCTGATTGGAGGTGATGCCAGTGGAATTGTTGATCGCCAAAGCGCCGCCGGAAATAATGATCCCGCCGGAAGCGATGGAAATTCCCGTTGTCACGCCGGTGCCGATGGAAATTCCGTTAGTCACGTTGTTTCCGATGTTGATGCCTGTCGTGATTGTGCCGGCAGTCCGCAAAATACTTATGGCGTTGGTCACTGTTCCGGCTCCCGTCTGCTCAAAAAGCAAACCGTTGGTCAAAGTTCCCGACGCGATTGAATTGGAAATTCTTTGCGCCGAAACGCCGGAAATATGCTGGTTTTCAATCGTGAAAGAAGTGGGAGTCGCCAGGCCGGCGCTTAAAGTCAAGGCGATGTTTTTGGCGTTTGAAGTAATGATGGTGTTTCCGCCGGAAGCGTCATAGGCATTTTGCAAAGTTCCGCCTCCGCCAGGCGCCGCCGCCCAATAGGGGACGTTGGTCGCCGTATTATAAGTCAGCACCCAGCCATTGGTTCCCGATCCCGCCAATCTGGTGGGAGCTCCGCTGGCTCCTCCGTATATGATGTCTCCGAGAGTCGTCATGGGATTGGCTACGAGAGTTCCCGAAGTCGGAAGGGTGAGAGCCGTGGCTCCCGTGGTGGTGAAGAACAATGTGTTGC